>JAILDQ010000166.1 GCA_024689365.1 Treponema sp.
AGCGCGAAATTCCAAAATTAAAATTGGAATTCTAAAAATGAACGACATCGAAGAAATAAAAAAAGCCGCCGCTCAAAACGCAGTTCCAATAATGCAGGACAGCGGCATGGATTTTATTTTAAATTACATCAAGCAAAACAAGGTTCGACGCATTTTGGAAATCGGAACAGGCATCGGTTATTCCGCTACAAGGTTCGCGCTTTGTTCGCCCGACGTTTTTGTGTACACAATAGAAGCGGACATCGACCGTTATCATCAAGCCGTTCAAAATTTTCATGACGAAAATTTAATGGAAAGAGTCACTTGCTTTTTGGGCGACGCGATGAAGTTTGATTTTCCAGAAAAGTTTGACTTGATTTTCATTGACGGGCCAAAGGCGCAATACATAAAATTTTTTGAGCATTACAAAAACAATTTGGCTGACGGAGGCGCGATTGTCAGCGACAACCTTTCGTTTCATGGAATGGTCGAGGATTTAAGTTTGACCCACAATTATTCAACAAAAAAATTGATAAAGAAAATCAGAAAATACATTCAGTTTTTAAAAGACAATCAGGAATTTAAAACTGAATTTTATGCGGACGGCGACGGCATTTCAGTTTCGAAAAAAAAGCAAAGTCTTGACTAATGGTTTTTGGGGATTTATATTTAATATAAGATTCAGTTGAAATAAGGGGAGGGGTTTATGAACTTTATTTTTGTGTCTCCGCACTTTCCGAGAACTTATTGGAATTTTTGCGATCGATTGAAAAAGAACGGCGTTAACGTTTTGGGAATCGGCGACGCTCCATACAATTGTCTTGAGCCGCAACTAAAGGCTTGTCTTACCGAATATTATTTTGTGGACAACATGGAAGACTACGACAAGATGTATCGCGCCGTGGCCTTCTTTGCATTTAAGTATGGCCGCATCGATTGGATAGAATCCAACAACGAATACTGGCTTGAAAACGACGCGCGCCTTAGAACTGATTTTAACATTCAAAGCGGAATCGGAATTGACAGAATCGACGGCTGGAAAAATAAATTTGACATGAAAAAATTTTATGCAGCCGGAAACATTCCAACCGCTCGCTGTCATAAAATCACTACAAAAGAAGCGGCCAAAAAATTTTTGGACGAGGTTGGCTTTCCTGTAATCGTCAAGCCGGACAATGGAGTTGGCGCGAGCGACACTTGGAAAATTTCTTGCGTTGAAGAATTTGAAAATTTTTTTGAGCGCCTTCCGCATGTTCAATATGTAATGGAAGAATTTGTCTTTGGAGACATTTATTCTTACGACGCGATTTGCGATTCTGAGGGCGAGCCGCTTTTTGAATCGTCGAGCGTTTTTCCGCCGTCGATTATGGACGTGGTTTTAAAGCAAATCGATTTTAGTTATTTTACCATTCCGCAAGTTCCTGAGGCTTTGAGCAAATTGGGCCGCGCCGCCCTAAAGTCTTTTGGCGTAAAAAACAGATTCACGCACATGGAATTTTTTAGGCTGACGCAAGACAAAAAAGGCTTGGGAAAGACAGGCGATTTTGTCGGCCTTGAAGTGAACATGCGGCCAGCCGGCGGTTACACTCCGGACATGATGAACTTTGCGCATTCAACTGACGTTTATAAAATTTGGGCGGACATGATTTGCTTTGACAAAAGAAAGTTGAAGGATTCCGGCGACCATCATTTTTGCGTTTACGCCGCCAGGCGCGACATTCACAGTTACGCGCATTCCCATCAAGAAATTTTGGATCGATACGGAGACCGCATTGTCATGTGCGAAAGAATGCCGCAGGGAATGTGGGCGGTTATGGGAAACCAAATGTATATGGCAAAAGCAAAGACTCAAGATGACAGGGATGACTTTTTGAATTTTGTTTTGGAACGGCGCAAGTAAGGTATTGTTATGATTGAAGTGAACGTAAAAGCGAAGATTCCTTTTTTGTGGGGAAAGGCCTCGTTTGAAAAAAACAATTGGTCAAACGTAAATTTAATTGTCGGTCCTAACGGCAGCGGAAAGACTTTGCTTTCAGAACAAATCGCGGAACAGTTCAACGCGGCCGGATACGACATAAACTTTTTGCGCGCGGAACGTTGTTCAGACGACGATTTGCAGGCTATGAAAGTAATTCGCGAGGACCAAGACGTTCGCCAAAAAATTGAGGACGTGCTTTCAAATATGTTCGCAAAGTCAATTCGTTTTGAAGAAGCGCCAGGCGGAAGGCTTGTCGCGATTGTCGTGAACAAGGCGCGCGGAGTTGAATACAATTTGCGGCAAGGCGAGTGTCACGGCCTAAAGGAAATCCTTACGCTTTTGGTCGCGCTCTACGGAAACCAGAGCAAGAAAAAAAATTGCTTGATTTTGGACGAGCCGGAATTGCACTTGCACCCTCAGTTCCAACAATTTTTCATGAACGAAATCAGAAAGGCGAGCGCCGCCGAGCCGATGCGCGTTTTCTTTTTGATAACGCATTCTCCGTATTTTATCGACTTGAGCTTCCCTGAAGATTTGATTGGCGTTGTGGCTTGCCATGTCAACCGCGCGCCGACCAGCATAGATTCTTTCAGCGACAACGACGAGCAATTGTTCCGTCGTTTTTTGCCAAGGTTCAACACTTACCACAAACAATTCTTTTTTTCGGACAGACAAATATTTGTGGAAGGCTACACCGACCAGCAAATTTTTACCCGCCTTCTTTCTTGCGTTGACAATAAAATCGGGTCGGCCGGAACGGGCGTGATTGACGTTGGCGGAAAAGACGAGCTTGGCGTTTTCTTCAAAGTGTGTTCGCTTTTGGGAACTGACGGAAGAATCATCACTGACTTGGATTCTCTTTTTTGCGGAAAGCTGCGCGAAGAAATTTGTTCCGATTCACGGACCCAAGAATTTTTGGACGCGCAAAGAGAAAAGCAAGACGGTTTTTACACGTCTCTTTTTACAAAAAAAGAATTGTCAAAAAAAATCACGCTTGAAAAATTGATTGTTCGCTTGGAACGATACCTCAGCGCTCTTGGCGAATTTTTGGGCGCGATAAATTTTCCAGTCAATCCGCAAATTGACATTCTTGTTGAGAAAATAAAAATTCTTTATTCAAAATACGACAATCCTGAAAATATGGACACATACAAAACGGTTGTTTTGATGGGCTCTATTTTGGAACGCCAAAGCCTTTCTGAATTGCTTCCGCTTCCGCTAGCTGCCTCGCTAGGTCAAATAATCAATCTTGCGAATTTGATTTTTGCCGCCAGTGAATGCGCTCGCGTTTACATTTTGCGCCGAGGCTGCATCGAGCATTATTACACGCAGAGCGAAGTTCATTACATGCCGGTTTCTTCCAAGGACAGAATTTTTCATTATGAAATTGAATTCATGCTTGACCAAAATTCAGCTCGCCTAAAGAAAAGCTACGAAGAATTGCTGGTCATTTTGAACAAGGCTTGTTCATAAAAGAAATTAATTTAACTTTTCCCTTGCGAAAAAGCCGCTATGGGTGTATTCTATACTAATGAGCGCAAACGTTGGGCTGGAAAAATGCGGCGAATATGATTTTGATAAAGTTTACGCCGCTCTGAAAAAAATCACTCAATTGGTTCCTCCTCCGGACCCTCGCGGCAAAACTGTTTTAATCAAGCCCAATATTCTCTATCCCAAAAAACCGGAAGACTGCGTTTGCACGCATCCAGTTGTTGTCGGCACTCTTGTAAAAATTTTTGTTGAGTTGGGAGCAAAAAAGGTTTTGGTTGGAGAGTCGCCTGCTGTTGCAGGCTCAACTTCTTCCGCAAAGGCTACAGGCATTTTTGAACAAGTACAAAAAAATGGCGGCGAATGGATTGACTTTCACGACAAGATTCAAGTTGAATGTCCCGAAGGAAAATCCGCCCACGTGTTTGAATTTGCAAGCGCTTTTAAAAAGGCTGATATTCTTGTAAGCGCCGCGAAACTTAAAAGCCATCAATTGATGAAGTACACTGGCGCTATGAAAAATCTTTTTGGCTTGATGATAGGTTTGGAAAAAGCCCAGTGTCACTATCGTTTTTCAAACCAAAAAGATTTTGGCGTGTTTTTGACAGACTTAAATCTTGCGGCAAAAGCGCAATACGCGGTTATGGATGCCATTGTTGGAATGGACGGTCCTGGCGGCCCAGGTTCTGGCGATCCGATAGACTTGGGTTTTTTGGCTGCCAGCGACAATATCTTGGCCTTGGATTGGATTTGTTCAAGCTTGGTTGGCTACAATCCTTTTGTTGTAGAAAATTTGCGCGACGCCTTAGAAAGAAAAGTTTGGCTTGATTCCCCGGAAGAAATAAAAGTTTTAGGCGCTTCGTTTGAAGAATGCGCAAACAAAAAATTCCGCATCGTAAAAAACGGCTCCGAAACTTTTTCCGCGATGCTTCCCGGTTGGCTTGCTCCAATCGCTAAATTCGCGCTTACACGAACTCCTC
>JAILDQ010000172.1 GCA_024689365.1 Treponema sp.
GCAATCACGCCTTCGTGCGACAAAAATTTGTCAAAGGGCTTTGTGTCCAAGGCAAGCGCGTCGATGATCTGGACGGCCATCTGGTCCTTTATTCTTGCCTTTGGGCTTTTTGTTTCGTTGGCCTTGATCGCCAAGGGAATCAGCGCTGTTGTCTGAACGTCGCCTAATGTAAGTTCCATATTTATACGCTCCATCTTTTTAAGTTAGCGTATTCTAACATAACGGCGCTATTTTTTCAAGAGTCTTATATTTCACAAAGTTTCTTTGAAGTATTTAGAAAGCCTTCGGCTATCTTAACATAAGTTCGAAGATAAGTTCTTGCAAGCTGAAAAGAAAACAAGTCTGTTCTGAAAATCAAAAGAATCTGGCCATATTTTTTAAAAGGAAAAAAGCAAATGTTAAAGTCTGTCTGCGAATGTTTTGACGGAACAGGAACATACTCGCAGGCATTTCCTTCAAGGCGAATGTCCGCGATTTTTGAATGTTCGTAAGTGAACAAGGTTCGCGCAAAGTCGCGGATGTCCGAAAGCCCGCATTCATCAAAAAGTTTTTCCGCGTCAATCTGTTGGCGTAAAATTGCGGAACGAACATAGGCGTCTACCGAGCGCAAAAAATCCGCGACTGTCATTTCTGTGTCAACCGCAAATCTAAAGGGAACTACATTCGCCAAAAGGCCGATTGACCGCGCGGTCTTTCCTGAACGGCAGCTTAAATTTGTAGAAGTGACGACATCGTTATTCGAGCAAGTCTTATGCAAGAAAAAAACAAAGGCCGAAAAATAATATACAAAGTTAGTAATCAAAAGTTCCTTGCAAACTTTTTGGACGCCGCGCGTAAGACGGCCGTTTATTTTGTGGAGCATGGAATTTCCCGGTCCACCGTAAAGCCCCTCTCCGTCCTTGTCGCGAGGAAGGCAAAGGTTTTCAAAAGGCTCTTTAAATTGCAGAGACCAGTAATTGTTGTTTTCCTTCAATTCTTTTTCATCGCAAGAAAAAATCGGAGTCGGCTCATAGGAAATGCTTTTTCCAGAATAAAAGGCGTCAAGTTCCTTAAAGAAAATCGCCATGGAAAAACCGTCGGTTATCGCGTGGCAAAAGTCAAGCAAAAGCGTTTCGTCAAAATAAGCCGCCCGAATCAAGGCCCCCTTCTCCAAGTCAAAGGGCTTTACAAAATCGCGCAAATTTTTTGAAGAAAATTTTTGAACGTGAATTTCCAAAAAAGGATTTGCCTTTCGATAAACGATTCCGTCCTTTTCATAAAAGTTTGAGCGGAGGCGTTCGTGGCGTTCTATGATTTTGTTCAAGGCCTTTTCCAGGCGATGAGGGGCAAGACCTTTAGATTTAAAGCCAAAGGCAAGATTAATTCCCGTGTCGCTTTTATTTTTTTTCCAAACGTTAAAGACCTGGCGTTCTTGAGGGCTTGCCTTATTTTCGTTCGTGGACATCTTTATTTTTTTTTGCTTTGAAGGTCCTTCATGGCCTTTGCGTATTTTTTCTTAAAATCCCTGCTTCGGATTTGAATTCCGTCAATGATTCCGTCAACGCACACAACGGCGATGTCATACTTGTCGTTCTTGTCCGACCAAAAGAATGTCGTTCCGCTAGAAGGCTTGTCCGTCTCTTGCAAGGGGAAAATTTTTTTGAATTCTTCAAATGAGCTTCCTATATATTTTGCAAGCGGATGATAGTCGCTCTTTTCATCCAAGGAAATGTCAGTCAATGTTTCGCCAAAAGCGCCGAGCAAATAATGGAAGCTAACGCTCTCATTGGAAACAACAATACATTTGCTGTAACCGCACTTTTTCAAAACCTTGTCAACTTTCGTCGGTCCGTAAAAACTAAAACGCGAATCATTTTTATAGGTCTTATGCTTCTTTGATATTTCTCCAAAGCCATAGTCGTACATGGCCTGTGAATCTTGCGCGCCTGCGTTCCAAACAAAAAACAAAGCCATAAGCGCCGCCAGCAATCCGATTCTTTTTTTCATAAATTGTTTCCTCTGTTACACCAATGCAAATCTTTATTAAAAATAATAGCGCGGAACAAGGCAAAGGTTCAATATAAAAGGAGAATCGCTTTATTCTTTTACAGGAGCAAGAATTCCCGCGTCCATTCTGTAAATGCTGTCGGCGTATTTTTGCGCTTCCGCTTCGTGGGTAACCAAAAGAACGGCGGCGCCTTGGTCAGCGACGGAACGAATCAACGAAAGGACAGTCTTTGTGTTTTCATCGTCAAGGTCGTCGGTCGGCTCGTCTGCAAAAATTATTTTTGGCTCAAGCAACAAGGCGCGGGCGATCGCCATTCGCCTTAACTCGCCGCCCGAAAGCTCGTTCATCTTCGCGCCGGCCAAATGACGGATTCCAACTTGGTCCAAAAGTTCAAGCGCCCGCTTTTCGTAATCGTCGCCGTCAGCGTAAAGGGTTGCCGGCGTCTTGACGTTTTCCAAAACGCTAAGGGAAAACAAACCTGTCTGCCCTTGAGGAATCACGCCAAAGTTTTTGTTGCGCAGCAAAGACAAATCCCTGTCGTTCATCGCGTACAAATCTTTTTTGTCCAATAAAACTTTTCCGCTGTTTGGCGTCAAAAGGCCGGCCGCCATGTAAAGCAAAGTGCTTTTTCCGCTTCCTGAACGGCCGATGATTTCCGTTACGCGGCCGCTTTGAACGACCAAGTCGCAAGGCTTCACCGCCTCAAAGTGGCTGGCTTCTTTTGTTGGCCTGTAATATTTTTTTGAGACTCCTTTTATTTCCAAAAGCATTTAGTTTCCCTCCCTTAAAATCAAGCCTGTGTCGATTTTAGAAATCGCGGCCGCCGATCGGCTGGCGGCAATCGAGGAGGCTCCAACCGAAAGCACAAAAGAAAAAAGCGCGAGCAAAAGAAGGCCGACCGCGCCCGGCAAAAGGAAAGGAAGATTCAAGCTTTCTTTTATAAGCGAATGAAAAGGAATCGTAAAAAGCGCCGACAAAAGAATTCCTGAAAGGCTTCCAGCCGCGTTCACCAAAAATGATTCCCTCATAACAAGGCTTGAAAGTTGTTTTTGCGAAGAGCCCATGACGCGCAAAATCGCGAACTCTTTTTTTCGCTCGCCAATCGTCATGGAAAAAACAATCGCCATGACGACCAAGCAAAGAAGCCAAATCATTCCAGTCATCGCGCCGACAACTTTTGAGATTCCCGCCAAGCTGTCTGAAACTCCGCTAGTCATGCTCTTTGCGCGGACGGCCTTTACTTGCTTTACGTCGTGGTCGATGCGGCGGGTCATGTCGTCAAGGTCGTAGCCGTCCTTTACCTTTACCATTATCGAAGAAATGTAGCGGCCGGTGCCCCTTAGCATTTTTTCGTTCACGCCTTTTTCGATGGACGCTTCAATCAATTCTTGAATTGTTTCTATCGTTGTGTAAACCGCGTTGTCCAAGCCGGTTCCGGTTTCGCCAAGCTGAGCGACAACCTTGCAAGGAACGTCAAAGAATTTTAGCGTTCCGCCAACGGAAGAAAGAATTTTGCTTCCGATTATTATGTCGCCCTTTTGAAGGACTCCGCCAAAATCTTTTGAAAGCCAGGGCTGGACAGTAAAATCCGTCGCAGGATCAAAGCCGATGATTTGAAGGCCAATCGAACAGCAGCCCGCGCTCAATGTCGCCAAAAAAACTTGAGGGCTTGCCTTTTCCACTCCGTCAACTTTAAGAGTGTCGCCCAAACGGCTTTTTGGCATATAAAAAGTTGTGCGGTTTCCGTAAAGCAAAATTTCTTCCAAGCCTTTTTTTACAAAGGCTGTTGAAGGCGTTACAATTATGTCGGCGCCCAAACGGTATTCAAGGCTTTTTAGTCCTCTTTTCAGCGAAGTCAAAACAAGCGCTCCGCCAAAAATCGTAAACGAAAGCAAAAGGGCAAAGAAAAAAAGCGCGCCGCTCCTTCCCTTTTTTCCGAGCAAGTTGGCTAAAGGCAGCTGGCTAAATTTCATCAGGCGTTTTCCTTTGAGTAAACTTTCTTAAAAAGCAAGAGCGCGTCCAAAAGGCAAAGGGCGCAAAGCAAGATTCCTACCGTAAAGACGGCGGGCTTCATAATCAGATGGCATCTCATTTGGGCGATTTTGCAAAGGGGGAATATTCTTCCAGGAACAAAAACCGCCGTCAAGGAATTGCAAAAAATCGCCGCCGCAAGGCCAAGCCTCACTCCGTCGTTGGCGCAAACAACTTTCAGCAAGGCCAAAATCGAGCACAAGGCGACGAGCATGATTACGGCTTTTTCAGCCCAATGACAAACCATCCACGAACCGTCTTCCTTGGGACCGCAGGCTCCAAAAACGAAGGCGCAGCCAAGGCACAAAATCAACGAAAAAATCAAGACGATAAAATCTATGGCTCTAACTTTTTTCATGAAAACTCCTTTGGGTGTAGTTAGTGTTTGCTAACTTTTTGCAAAGAGTTTAGCCATTTTCGCGCATAGTGTCAACAGGCGCAAAAAAATGCAAAAAATTCATAAAAGCTCTTGCGCAAATTGTTAGCGTGCGCTAATATCTGTTACATTATAATAATTTTTTAGAGGCTTATTTTGAACAAGATAAAAAAATACATCGCGGCGCTTGCGTTCGCGGCAATCTTTGTTTTTTCCGCGGGGGCAGCCAGCAAGTCTTGGAAAGCCGTCGCCACGGAAATGAAGGGAATCCTTGACGACGCGTGCGCCGCCTATGAATCAGGAAACGCGGACGCGGCATACGAGCGGGTTAACGACGCCTATTTTGGCCATTACGAAGTTGACGGTTTTGAGCGCAACACCCAAAGCCGAATCGGAGGAAGCCGCGCCGGAAACGTCGAGGTTCAATTCAGCAGGGTAAAGGGAGCCATCAGAAACGGAAATGACAAGAGCGAAGTCAGGGCAGAAGCCGACACCTTGATCGCAATGCTTTTTGAAGACGCCGAAAAGCTTGACCCGCCGCAAATGTCTTGGAACGAACTTTCAAAGTTTTTGAACGCGGAGTTTGAAGAAGCCGCCGCGATGTACGAAGAAGGAAAAGTCGTAACGGCAGAGCCAAAGTTCCGCAAAGCCTACGCCCGCTATTACGGAAAGTCAAGGCTTCAGGAAAACGTAGTAAAAAGCCTTTCGGCAAAAAAAGACCAAGAAATCGTTGACCTTTACACAAAGACAAAAAAAATGATTCTAAGCCGCGCCGACAAGGCCCAAACTTCCCAGTCAATCAAGAATCTAGGCTTATTAATAGAAGAAAACGCGCTTTCTCTTACAAAAGCGCAAGGCCGCCTGCAATGGTGGGGAACGGTTTTCGCCTCGCTTATGATTCTTTTGCGAGAAGGCTTTGAGGCGATTTTGATTGTCGGAGCGATCATCGCCTACCTTAGAAAAATCAACCAGAACAACCAGCGCGAAGCAAAAGAGAACGGCGTTCCAGCCCAAGAAGTCAGCCTAAAACCGGTATTCAACGGCTCAATGTTCGGTATTTTGGCTTCCATTGTGATGGCGATAATTTTGATTACGATTACAAGATTTGGCTTTGCAAGCGGCCAAGGCCAGGAAGTTGTCGAAGGCGTGACGATGTTCATAGCTGTCGTCGTTTTGTTCTACACTTCAAACTGGATGATTTCAAAATCGTCGGAGGCCTCTTGGTCAACCTTCATCAAAGGCAAGGTTCAGACTTCTGTTGACAAGAGCAGCATGTTCGGCTTGGCCTTCACTTGCTTCTTGGCGGTTTTCCGAGAAGGCGCGGAAGTGATTTTGTTCTACCAAGCGATGTTCGCAAGTTCCGACGGTTCAGGAGTTGTTGGAGCGGTTCTTTTGGGAATCGCGATTTCTGTCGTCCTTTTGATTTTTGTCTACAAGGCAATCATCGTCGCGGGAAAGCGCTTGCCGTTAAAGCCCTTCTTCCTTGCGACTTCAATTCTTATGTTCATAATGGTCGTCTCTTTTGTTGGAGGCGGAATCAGCGAATTTGTTGACGCGGGCTGGATTATTCCACATGTAATTGAAGGATTTCCGACAATATCGATTTTGGGAATTTTCCCATACAAAGAATCGCTCGGAGCGCAAGCCATCGCGCTTGTCGTTGTTGTCGCAAGCTTGACAATCGGTTTGGCGATTTCTAAAAACAAGGCAAAAAAAGCCGCTTAGTTCGGCTTTATAAAAAAAGAGAATATTTATTATTCTAAAAGGAGTTTTCATTATGAAAAAGACATTGTCTTTTGTTCTCGCCGGCGCCGCCATGGCGTTCGCGTTGGTTGCTTGCTCTAAGAGCAATGATTCAAAGGCTGCCGCCTCTTCTGCCGCCGCTGAAGTTGTAGAAGAAGATGCCGGCGGATTCGTTGAGCACGACATCGGAGACGAGCAGCAGGCTGGTTTCTTGGCTGTAAACGGCGTTTACTTCCAGGCTGTTGACATGAAGTCTGGCGAAGGAAACCTTCAGTTCGGAAAAGACTTCACAATGCACATCGAAGCCGACATCGCCGCTATGGACAACGACCTTGGATTCGTTGTTGACCAGTTTGTTCCTGGCTTGACTGTTGACTATGAAATCGTTGACCAGTCTAGCAACGACGTTGTTACAAAGGGAACATTCATGCCGATGAACGCTTCTGACGGCCCTCACTACGGAGCCAACATCAACTTGAACAAGGCCGGCACATACACAGCCCGCTTCATCATCCACAGCCCTGCCGAAAACAACTACTTCATCCACACAGACGACGACACAAAGCCGGGTTCAACTTTGCAGAAGTACTGGCCCAACGACAAGCCGCTCGTTGCCGAATTCAAGGATTGGTCATTCGACGGAAAGAAGGTTGAGCCTGAGTTCAACTAATTTGATTTTCCTCCAGAGAATTAAATAATATAGCAGCCATGTTTCGGGCAAAACCGAGGCATGGCTTTTGTTCTTTTTTTTATCAAACCATGGCAAAGAATTTATATCAAATCGCGCAGACACTTTTGATTCTGCCCTTGCTGCTTGCAATAATAATAACGACGGCCTCAAGCTTTAAAAGCGAAAAAAGCCGCAAAGTTCATTCAATTTTAATCGGAGCCATATTCGCTCTTGCGCTGATTTTTTCAATCATGCGCGACAGGCGAATCGTCAAGTACAATCAAATAAACAACATTTACTTGATTTTTGCCACGCTTGTCCTTTCCGCGATTTACTGCGCGTTGACCTGGATTTTTTATGTCGCGCAATCAAAAGAAGTGAACGAAAAGAGTCTCGGAATAATTCAACAGTTGACAGGACTTTTTGGCTTGTTGACTTTTACGGGACTTTTGTTTTACCGTTTGCCGCCGATGATCGCCCTTCCCTTTCATTTTGTCGGAATGGACGAGTCGTATTTTAGCACGGACTTTCTTTTGAGAATGACAGGCTGGCTTTTGGCCTTCTTACTTTTGTTCCTTTTCTTTTTGGCGGCCTACAAGGTTCTTCTCCGCGCGCAAAAAAAATGGGCGCCAATTTGCTCGAGCTTTTATCTTGTGTTGAACTCCGCAGTCTTGCTTGTTTCTTTAATTGGAATCATCAATTCTTATTACAGAAGAAAGTTCAAGCTTCCAAAATTTGTAAAGAAAAATATGCTCATGATATTTGAGCTTGAAAATAAAATTTTATTCGCAATCTTAATCCTCTTGGCGATTTGCGCAATCGCTTTTACGATTCACAACATTCGCATTCACGGAGAATACACAAATCCCGCGGAACACAGAAAGCTAAAGGCCCGCGCGATGAAAAACAGGCGCTGGGGAATTTTCTTGCTTTTGCTTTCGATTTATTTTTGCGTGGACTTGACCGCGATCAGAAAGTTCTCTCAAAGAATTGTCGAGCTTTCGCCTTCCGAGGAATACCAAATTGAAGGAAACGAAATCTACGTTCCGCTTGAACAAATCGCCGACGGCCACTTGCACCGTTTTACTTGGACTAGCGAAAAAGGAAAGGGCGTTCGCTTCATCGTGGTTCAAAAGAAGGGAAATAATTTTGGCGTCGGCTTTGACGCTTGCGAGGTTTGCGGAAACGTCGGCTACTACGAGCGCGGCGACGAAATCGTCTGCAACCGTTGCGACGTAGTCATGAACCGAAACACAATCGGACTAAAGGGCGGCTGCAATCCTATTCCTCTTTACTCAAAAATTGAGGACGGCGGCCTTAAAGTTTACACCGAAGATTTGGAAAAGGAAGCGCATCGCTTCTAAGGAGAATAAATGTTTTGGAGAATGGTTTTTAGAGCCCTAGGCCGCCAGCAGAAAAAAATGCTGATGATAGCCTTTACAATCGCTCTGGGCGCCTCTCTTGCAACCGCCATGCTGAACGTAATGTTTGACGTTGGCGACAAGGTAAACCAAGAGTTAAAGACATACGGCGCGAACATCCGGGTGGTTCCCCAATCCGCAAGCCTTTTAAACGAAGCTTACGGCTTTGACGACAACCTTTCGCAGTTTCTTAAAGAGGACGAGCTTGGAAAAATCAAGACGATTTTCTGGTCCTTCAACATAGTTGACTTCGCGCCTTTTTTTGAAGCGACCGCTTTTCTTAAAGACGGACAAAGCGCGAAAGTTTCAGGAACCTGGTACGCCAAGCACATGGAACTTCCGACAGGCGAAACCTTGGACACTGGAATGACTGCGATGAAAACTTGGTGGTCGGTTCAAGGCGCTTGGCTTGAAGACAGCGACGACGAGGGCGCGATGGTCGGCTCGGCCTTTGCAAAAAGAAATGACATTCAGATCGGCGACAATATCAGCCTTTACAAGAAATCGTCAAATGAAAAAGAAGAGCGAACTTGGACTGTAAGAGGAATCTTTGACTCTGGAAGCGACGAAGACGAAAAGATTTACATCACCCTCGCCTCCGCGCAAAAACTTTTTGAAAAGCCAGGCTTGGTCACCAGCATAGAAGTGAGCGCGCTTACAACTCCTGACAACGACCTAGCCCGACGAGCCGCACAAGATCCAGAAAGCCTTAACCGCGCCGATTGGGACACTTGGTATTGCACGGCTTACGTGAGCGCAATTTGCTATCAGATTCAAGAAGTGATTTCCAATTCTTCGGCAAAGGCAGTCCGACAAGTTGCGGAAAGCGAAGGCGCGA
>JAILDQ010000221.1 GCA_024689365.1 Treponema sp.
ATCAAATTTATTATCGTGAGCGTAATTCCGGCAACGATGGAAGGCATCGCTTCTGGTATCAAGACCTTGAAAATAATTTGCCTGTTAGAGCTGCCCATCGCCCTGGCTGCCTGAACAACTTCCGGATCAACTTCGTTCAAGGCGCTTTCTATGACGCGGGCGACAAAGGGCGCGGCTGCAATGCTCAAAGGAACTATTGTTGCCACAGTTCCGATGCTGGTTCCCAAAATCAAGCGCGACAAGGGAAAGAGCAAAATCATCAAAATGATGAAGGGAAAGGAGCGCAAAACGTTTACGATTCGGCTTATGATTTGATTAAGGGTTTTCTTTGGAGTGATTCCTGTAGGGCCGGTCATGCACAAAAGAATTCCTAGCGGAAAGCCCAGCAAGGTTGAGAACAAGGCGCTGAAGAAAACCATTTCCAAGGTTTGAATCGTTGCTTCCAATACAAGAGTGAATATCTGCATCTTCCTGTCCTCCTTTATTGACCGTCAACCAAAGCGCCGTTTTCCTTTAGGAAAGCAAGAGCCTTGTCCAAGTCTTTTCCGCTGATGTCAACGCCAAGAACGCCGACCTTGTCATCTTGAATGTTTTGAATTCCGCCGCCGCGAATGTTCACGTCAACGTCAAATTTTTTTATCAACTCGCAAACCAAAGGCCTGTCGGTCATCGAGCCTTCAAAGCGCAATACGTAGCCGCCCTTTTCCTGCGACCACTGGATAAAGTTCGCGGCGCGAATGTTGGCCATAAACTCTTTTGTAATCGCGGCCTTGGGGCGGGTGAAAATGTCGGACACGCTTCCCTCTTCCACCACGCGGCCTTCGTCCAAAACGCTGACCAAAGAGCAAGCGTCGCGAACGACTTCCATTTGATGGGTAATCATGACGACCGTAAGGTTCATCTTTTTTTGAATGTCCCGAATCAATTCCAAAATCGCGCGGGTTGTCTGCGGGTCAAGGGCGCTCGTGGCCTCGTCGCAAAAAAGAACGCTTGGATAATTTGCCAAGGCGCGCGCGATGGCGATTCTTTGCTTTTGTCCTCCGCTTAGTGAACTGATTTTCGCGTCGCCGCGGCCGGCCAAGCCTACCAAGTCCAAAAGCTCTTCAACGCGGCTTTTTATTTTGTCTTTTGGAGTCTTGCATATTTCCAAAGGATAGGCGATGTTCTCGCCGGCAGTTCTTGAGCTGAACAAGTTGAAGTTTTGAAAAATCATTCCGGCGCGGCGGCGCTGCTCGATTAAGTCGTACTTTTTCAAATCGTCAACGCGCTTGTCGTCGTAGTAAACGGCCCCGGAATCAGGGCGCTCAAGCAAGCTTATCAGGCGGACAAGGGTGGACTTTCCCGCGCCGCTTTTTCCGATGATTCCGTAAATTGTGTTTGACGGAATTTCAAGGCTGATTCCGTTCACCGCCCGAACCAATGTTCCGTCGGCGAGCGTGTATTCTTTTTTTAGGTCTTGCAGTTTTATCGACATTATAAACTCCCGCTTTTCATTTGCTTGACTTGGCCGCTTCTTCCGCCAAATACGCTTCATAACCCTTTTGGAATATTTCTTCCAAAGTGAACTTTGCGTTCACAGTGTCAGGCTCGCGGCCATAGGTTTCCTTATAGCATTCGACTTGGGCCTTGAAGGCCTCGTCGCGAAGGTAGGCAATGTTTTCCTTGCGGCTAAGTTCCGCCTTTGGATAAATGGGCTTTAAAACGTGAATCTCGGCGCGCTTTCGCTTGAAGAAAAGTTTTTCGATTCCTTTTGGCGCCCGCCAAGTGATAAAAAGCGGAACAACCGGAACATTGTTCAAGGCCGCGCTGTGAAAGGCTCCGTCCATAAAGGGACGAGGCTGCTCGTAGTAAGGCCACATTGATTTTTCAGGAAAGAAAAGCATTGAGCCGCGCTTTGAATGGAGAACTTCGTTTACCGCCGCGGTGAATTTTTTCATCGCGCCAAAGTTTGAGCTTAACGGAAAAATTCCTCCGGCGCGCATTACGCTGCCCAAAAACTTTTTCATGTTGTTGAACTCGGCGACGACAATGTAGAGCCTGTGGCCCCAGCAAGCCCAGCGGGCCATTTCGTTGTCAAGGTTGTGCACGTGGTTGCAGACAAAAACGCAGTTTTTCAGTCCGCGCAAATTCTTTCTTCCGTGATAGCCGTCGCCAATCAAAAACCAACAGCCCGGCTTTGCGAAGGCAAAAAACGAGGAGCGGATTATGACAGTTCCAAGACGGTTAAAAAAGCCTCGGCGCTTGAATTGAAAATTTTCGTCGACTGGCTTCATCATCGACCAGTCAGGCTCTTGGATTTCGCAATTGTAATTGCCCTTGCTTTCGGCAATCTTTATGTTTTTTTGCTGCTCCTCAAAAGGAAGCTGTTCAACGCCGGCGTATTTCATTTCAACTCCTCAAAACTTTAGGATTCCATTCGCTCAACTTGAATCCAGCTTTGCTTGGCTTTTTTATGGGTCAAAAGCAAATAGTAAGCGTCTATGTAAAATCGAGCGTATTCAATGACATAAAAGGGATTCACAAAAAGCGCGAAGATTTTTTCGCCAAGGGAAATCGTGTACATGGCGCGGTCTTCCCAAAAGGCGATCGCGGTGTAAAAGAAAAGAACCCCGTACAAAATCAAAGAAATCTTTATCGCGCAATGTATTGAAAACCACGCGACTGTTTGCAAGGCAAAAAAAGCGTAAAGGGCGTCGGCGATAAAAATCAAGGCGCAAATCGCGGTTCCCGCAAAGTAAATGTAAAGGGGGATGAAGGAAAACAAATAGTCAAAGCAGCCCCAAAAGTTTCCGCAAACTATTTCGGCCTGGCGAGAGTCCTGTTCGACTGAATTTTTGCTGCCGCTGAAAAAGTCCCGCACGTATTTCCAAAACTTCTTTGAAACTTCCTTGCTGTATTTTACTCCTACCTGAGCGTAGCCCATTAGCCAACGGCGGCGGCGGGCGTTGCAGCTTTTGTGAGAAAGGCCCTCTTCCGTGTAGGTGACGGCGTACTCGTAATAATAGCTTGTCCAATTGTTCAAAAGAGCGGTGACGGTAAGCTCAAAGTCTTCGGTCATCGAACGGTATGGCCAGCCGCCCATTTCCTGAACCAAGTCGCGGCGAACCATAAGGCCTGTTCCGCAAATCGTGTTGGACATATTGCGCTCGCTTCTAAAGCAGTTTCCCATTTTGTCAAGGAAAGTGTATGTGAGCGCGTTGCAGTTGACCGCCCAAGAGCGGTATTTTCTTTCGTACAAGTAATTCTTTACCCGCCTCTTTCCCAAAATTATTTGGCGGTCCAAAACGAGCGCGTTGTTCATTTCCATCACAAAGTTCGCGTCGACGATATTGTCCGCGTCTACAATGACAAAGGCCGCGTAATTCTTTTTTGAATCATTTAAAAGGTCATGCAAGATTCCGTCCAAGGCCTGGCCCTTGCAAGTTTGGTTTTCTATAACTTTTGAAAAAGTGTTCTTGTAGCTTTTGCAAAGCTGAATGTTGGGGTCGTCGCTTTGGCCAACCACGACGTAAGTGTCGTAAAAATCCTTGTCGTAGGTTTGCGCGG
>JAILDQ010000224.1 GCA_024689365.1 Treponema sp.
GATTTTGTTACAGCAAGTAATAAAGATTCTGTTTTAATTAATAGAATTGCGCTTCCTCCAACCCCCAAAACAATAGTTGATACAGAAGTCTGGAATCTTATTTTTAATTCTCTGAAAACTAATAATGTTATTGAGTTTGATTACAATGGTCTGCATAGAGGGAGCAAAACACATAGACGAGTACATCCTTATCAGCTCCTTATGGATGATGGCTTATATTATTTATTTGCATTTTCAGAAGAAAGAAATGCAGTCAGAATGTTTAATCTTTGCAGGATAGAAAATGCAATTATTACAGAAGATAACTTTGAACTTCCAGAAAATTTTGATTTCTCAGCCAGAAGCAAAGGTTATTTTGGAGCTTTCATTACATCAAAAACTACCAGATATAAAATAAAGGCAATAGGAATTGCAAGGCAGGCTCTAAAAGAAAGGCTCTGGTCCGAAGACCAGGTAATTGAAGAACATCCGGAAGAAAAGTCCGTTTATATGACTTTTTCATCAACGCAGGAAGAAAAAGTTCTTCACTGGATTCTCTCCCAGGGAGCAGACATCGAACCTCTCGAACCTGCAGCCTTTGTTGGAAAATGGAAAAAAAGAGTTTTAGCAATGTATAGTTTAATAAAGGAAAAATAGCATATATACAGAATTGGGATTTTTTTTATCACAAACTAATAAGAGTATTTTTTCCAGTCAAGAAAACTTGCGCATTCTTTCATCTGCCCTTATAATGAATCAGGAGGCTGTATGGAATTGAAGGAAATTATGGCGCAAAAGGTTTTTGCCGTTGCGGGCGACACGCTCAATCCGGAAAAATACGCTTACAAAATAAAGGACGGGCTTTTAAAGAAAGGCTACACTGTTCACGCAGTCGGGAAAGAAGCGCAAAGCTTTAACGAGATTGACGGCGACATTGACATAATCGACTTGTGCATAAATCCAATCAAGGGCCTTAAGCTTATTCAGGAATGCAAAAAAGATTTTAAATGCATCGTGATTCAACCTGGCGCGAAAAGCCCTGAACTTCTTTCATACTTGGAAGAAAAAAAACTTCCTTACATCCAAGGCTGCCTTTTGGTGGGCCTTAGCCTTTACGCAAAATAATTTTCTTCCGCCAACGCCGCTCGCATCGCCTCAAAGTCGTCTTGGTCTATCGCAAACTTTTCCATGTCCACTTTTCCGTCTTTAAAGACGACGCCTTCCGCTTCAAGTTTTTCTTGCTGAACGCCGCTTCCGCCAAAAACAAAGCTTCCTGAACAAAAGCCTTGCGCGTTCAAGACTCTATGGCAAGGCGTGATTTCGTTGCTGGGATTTTTATGAAGCGCGTTTCCAACATATCGGCGGAGATTTTTGTTTCCAACAAGCGCGGCGATTTGTGAATAGCTTGCAACCTTTCCGCGGGGAATCAAACGGACTGCGGCGTAAATCTTTTGGGCCAGCGAAAATTCGACCGCCGCTTTTTTATCCGACATACTCATCTATTATGCTCAAGACAGGATCAAGGTAGCTTGGACCAAAAAGGTTCAAGTGATTTAAAAGCTGGTATAGGTTGTAAAGGTCGCGGCGGTCTTCGTAGCCGGCTTCCATTGGATTGGCTTCCTTGTAGGCGTCGTAAAATTCGCGCGAAAAGCCCCCGAACAATTGGGTCATCGCTATGTCCGCTTCGGCGTGTCCTACATAAGCGGCGGGGTCAATCAGCATCGCCTTTCCGTCGGGGCCAGCCATAACGTTTCCGCTCCAAAGGTCTCCGTGAAGAAGGCTCGGCGCTTTTGGCTCAATCAAAAAATCTTCAAGCCTGTCCAAAAGTTTTTGCGCGCGGCTTAGCTGGCTTTCTGAAAAATACGAAGACGCTTTTTTAATTTGCGGCTCCAAACGCCTTTCCCTAAAAAAAGAAATCCAATTTTCCAAGGCTGAATTGTCTTGCACGGTTGAACCGACAAAATTATTTTCAAAAAATCCAAAAGCGCCCTTTCCTGAAAATTCCTTTGCGTCCGCTTGATGAAGGGCCGCCAACTCGCGCGCGAAAGTTTCCCAATAATCCGATTTTCGTTCTCCGCTTTTTATATACTTCATCAACAAAAAGGAGTAGCCCACTTCTTGTCCGTTGTCAGTTCCGGCGCAAAGAAGGTCGGGCGTTCTTATCGTTTTTGTGGAAGCGATTGCGTTAAGACCTGCGGCCTCGGCTTTGAACATGTCGGCCTTTGACTTTTCGTTGGCCTTCATAAAAACCACGTCGCCTGTGTTCAGCGTAAGGGCGTAAGACTTGTTGATGTCTCCGCCCGTCACGCGGTCAGTTCTTTCTATCGCGACTTTTTTTCCAAACAAAGAAACCAAAGCTTCGGCAAGCGAATAAAAAAAAGGAATCGAATTATTTGTCATAAAAATATGCTAACAAATATCGCCGCCTTTGTCGAGTGAACTTTTATTCCGCCCCTTCCTTTACTTGCTTGGATTCCTCTTTTTGATAATCCGCAAAGGCAGAAAGCATCGGCTCTTCGTCAAGGCCGTGAATTTTTCTGTCCACATAATTCTTTGTAATCTTTGCGACCAAAGGACTTAACGAAAGAACTCCAATCAAGTTTGGTATCATCATCAAGCCGTTGAAGGTATCCGACAAATCCCAGGCAAGCGAAAGGCTCATCGTGGAGCCAAAGAAAATCATCACGACAAAAGCTGTCTTGTAAATCAATTGAGTCTTTTCGCCGAACAAGTATTGCCAAGCCGTGGCGCCGTAATGGCTCCAGCCAAGAACAGTGGAAAAGGCAAAAAGCAAAATCGCGATTGCGATGAACTTTGGTCCAAACGCGCCAAAGACTGTGGCAAAGGCTTCTCCAACAAGGCCAGAGCCTGCGTTTTCTGAAATCATTTTTCCTGTTTGCAAATCGACAAGGCCGGTTGAAAGAATCGCAAAGGCGGTCAATGAGCAAACGATGATTGTGTCGGCAAAAACTTCAAATATTCCCCACATTCCTTGGCGAACCGGCTCTTTTACATTTGAAGAAGAGTGAACCATTACTGACGAACCCAAGCCCGCTTCGTTTGAAAAGGCGCCGCGCTTAAAGCCCCAAGTAATCGCCTTTTGCAAACCGTAACCAACAAGGCCTCCAGCGGCGGATTGCGCGGCAAAGGCTCCCTTAAATATCGCTCCAAAAACAGCCGGAACGTAATTTATGCGCGAAAAGAAAATCACCAAGGCGCCAACGATGTAAATTATCGCCATAAAAGGAACGAGCTTTTCTGTCACCGCGGCGACTCTTTTTAAGCCTCCAAGAATTACGATGGAAGCGATTATTACAAGGGCCACGCCGCAAACCCAGGTTGGAATTCCAAAAGCGGATTCCATATTGCCCGCGATTGAATTTACCTGGCTCATGTTTCCGATTCCAAAACTTGCCAAAAGGCAAAATAGGCTGAACAAAACGGCAAGGATTGTTCCAAGCCACTTCATTTCCTTGTAGCCGCCAAGACCGTCCTTTAAGTAATACATGGCTCCGCCGCGCCATTCTCCGTTGACGCCTTTCCTTCGATAGTAAATGCCAAGAACGTTTTCTGAATAGTTTGTCATCATTCCAAAAATCGCCATGACCCACATCCAGAAAATCGCGCCCGGTCCGCCAAGAATAATTGCGGTGGCAACTCCTACAATGTTTCCAGTTCCGATTGTCGCGGCAAGCGCGGTGCACAAACTTTGGAATTGCGAGATGGCCTTGTTTTCTTTCGCAGTATGCGCGGTGATTTTTTTGTCCCTAAAAATCGCGCCGATGGTTTTCTTTATCCAATGAGAGGCATGCGTAAACTGAAAGCCCTTGTTCACGATTGTCATTACAAGGCCCGCAATAAACAAAAGAGCCACGCCAAAAGTTCCCCATACCACAGAGTTCACAGAACCATTGATTTTTGCGATTGTCTCAACCATTTTTCTTCCTCCTTTTTTTAAACTGAACGCCAAGGGATTTTTCGCGCCAGCCGCTTCTCCTCTTAAAATTCGGGAGAAAATAAAAAAAGGGGCAGAATTGGAAAGACCAATTCTGCCCCTTTGCATTAAAGGCATTATACTAAAAAAATAAATAAAATGTCTAGCCCCTAGTCGTTTCTGTTTGCCAAAGTGATCGCGGCAAAAATCAAGACGCAACCCAAAATCATAATCGGCGTAAGACGCTCGCGCAAAAATATCGCCCCAAACAAAACGCCAAAAACTGATTCCAGCGAAAGGAACAAGGATGCAAGCGAAGACTCCATGTATTTAAGGCAAAGGTTTTGCAAGACAAAGGCCACAAGCGTGCTGAAAATTCCGAGATAAAAAACTGAAGCCAAAACTCGCGGCAACTGGATTTGCCCCAAAGGAAATGCCCCGTCGTAAAAAGGCGCGAAGACGCAAGAAAAAAGAGCCGCGAAAAAAAACTGAATTATCGTTAGCAAAAGAGGGTCGTCTTTTTGATTGCAAAAACTTGTTCCAACAATATGGAGCGCGTAAAAAATTCCGCAAACCAAAGTGAGCGCGTCGCCAATGTTCATTCCCAAATTGCCGCCTTCGTTTTTTAGCGCGAGCATTCCGATTCCGCACAAGGACATGACGGCCGCAATCAAGGCGATAATTTTTGGACGTTTCTTAAAAACAGGCCAGGCAAAAAATGGAATCAAGATTACATAGATTGTCGTCAAAAATGCGTTCTTGCCGGCGGTAGTGTAATTGCAGCCGACGGTTTGGAATGCGTATCCTAAAAACAAAAAGCTTCCGGTAAAGGCGCCGTCTTTTAAAATTGAAAGATTCAGCTTCTTTAATTTTTTTACAAAAACCAAGGATAGCGCGATCGCCGCGATTGAAAACCTAAAGGCCATCATCCAAATGGGACCGATGTAATCCAAGGAATCTTTTACGATTACAAAGGCAAAGCCCCAAATCGCGGCTGTCATAATCAAGCCGAACGAAGCGAGTATTTTAATTGAGTTTTTTGTCATGCGGAGATTTTACTATTCTTTTCGCGCTCTGACAAGATAGTCTTTAAAGCCTTTGCGTTCCAAAAGGTCAAGAACAGACTGAACTTTTTCTGTCGGCAAATCTTTTACGATTACTCTAACGACTCCGCTGCTTGTTGTTTGGTAGGCCAAGCGCTTTAGTCCAGCCGCTTGCGCGTCCGCCGCGAAAACCGAGGCGTTCTTTCTTGAAGAAAAAGCGCCAAGCTGAATGTTCCACCTTTCGCTTTTTGCCGCCTTAGAAGTCTTTTCAAAGCCGCTTGATTTTTGTTCGCCGGCAACCGTTGGCGAGCCGTTCCCGCCTAAAATTTCCAAACTAACTTTTGCGGTTCCGCTTTTTATCATTCCGATTTTAACGGCGGCTCCTTTTGACAAATCGATTTCTCGGCCTTTGATAAAGGGGCCGCGGTCGTTTATGCGGACAACCACAGACTTTCCGTTCGCCAAATTTGTGACTTTAACTTTTGTGTTGAAGGGAAGAGTTTTGTGCGCGGCGGTCATGTCGTACATATTGAAAGTTTCGCCGTTGGAAGTTTTTCTTCCGTGGTACTTGTCGGCGTAATAAGACGCCACCGCGCTGCTTTTGTAAAGAGAGATGCTGTTTGAAGCGAAGGCTTCAACCGTCAAAAAGCTAAGAGCGACAATTGCCAAAAATAAAATCGACTTTTTCATGATTTTATTATCGGCAGAATTCGCTTAAGACAAAAGCATTTTGTCGCTCAAAGTGTCTTCGCCGCCCTGAACGCTAAAGCGCTCGAGCAAGTCTTTCACCTCAAGCTTTTTCTTTTCCTCGCCGCTAACTTCGTAAACGATGTGGCCGTCAAGCATCATTATCAAGCGGTTTCCGTAACGAATGGCGTCGCGCATGTTGTGGGTTACCATAAAGGTTGTAAGGCCGTCGCGCTGGACAAAGAATTCCGTAAGCTCCAAAACTTTTTTTGCAGTCTTTGGGTCAAGGGCGGCAGTGTGTTCGTCAAGCAACAAGAGCTGGGGCTTTTGCAAAACAGCCATAAGCAAAGTCAACGCCTGGCGCTGGCCGCCGCTTAGCAAGCCGACCTTTGCGGTCATTCGGTTTTCCAAGCCCAATTCAAGCTTTGAGAGAGCCTCTTTGAACAAGACGCGTTCTTTTGCGGTGATTCCCCAGGCAAGGCCGCGAGACTTTCCGCGCCTGTAGGCCAAAGCCAAGTTTTCTTCGATTTGCATATTGGCGCAAGTTCCAAGCATAGGGTCTTGGAAAACTCGTCCCAAATATTTCGCGCGCTTGTGTTCCTTTACGCTTGTCAAATCGTTTCCGTCAAGCAAAATCGCCCCGGAATCGCAAGAGTGAACGCCGGCGATAAGGTTTAGAAGGGTTGATTTTCCGGCGCCGTTTCCGCCGATTACGGTCACAAAGTCGCCGTCGTTGAGGGTAAGGCTTACGTCTTTAAGCGCCTTTCTTTCTGTGATTTGCCCTGGGTTGAAAGTTTTTGAAACATGCCTAACTTCAAGCATCTTGGTTTCCTCCCATAAGCGCGTCGTCAGTTTTTGAAACATTCTCCGACACAAAAGAATCGTTTGGAGGATTTGTGACGGCGATTTTTCGTTTGTTGAATTTCTTTTTTAGAACAGGAAGAGAAAGGGCCAAGGCGACGATAATCGCGCTGAACAATTTCATGTCTTGAGTCTTCATTCCCAACTGCAAAACAACGGCGATAATCAATCGGTAAATAACCGAGCCGATCACAACGCCAAGCAGCTGAACCCAGAAAGAAAATTTCTGTCCAAAGAAAACTTCTCCAATTATAATCGAAGCCAAGCCGATTACGATTGTTCCGATTCCCATGCTTACGTCGCCAAAGCGCTGCTGTTGCATTACCAAGCCGCCGCTCAAAGCGACCAA
>JAILDQ010000228.1 GCA_024689365.1 Treponema sp.
GGCGCCGCAAACGATTCCGATTAAAACCCCGATTCCGTTTGGAAGAAGAAGGAAAAAAGCGTGAATCATTGTGTCCGCCTTTAAAAGGGCCGGAATGCTCGTGATGACAATCGGATACACGCCCATGATGAGCATTAAAAGGGAGCCGGAAATTCCAGGAACAACCATCGCCACCGCTCCCACAACTCCCGCGATAAAAATGCGAACGGCAAGCGGAATGCTCAAGGGAGGAAGATTTCCAAGCTTTTCCCGAGGGCCAGAAAATTTTTGTTCAAGATAATTGAACAGAAGAATCAAGGCAAGTCCGGCGACCGCGCAGACTGCGATTCCAAAAATCTTTGCGGCAGAAAATTTTCTTTCGCTTTTTTCTTGGCCGTCTTGGCTTGGCTCTTTCATCATATAAATGAAAAGCATTGGAATGCTTCCAACTATAAGGCCGGTAAAAAAGAAGTCAGTCTGAATCGGAAACTTTCCGTAAAGGACGGTAATCATTTTGCTGAACAAAAGAACGCCAAAAAGCATTCCCAAAAAAATTGGAATCACAAAGCGCCTGTTGGCCCAAAGTTTTTTTACGTTGTAAGTGATGGCGTTTATGAACTTTTCATAGATTCCAAACACAACCGCCAAAGTTCCGCCCGAAACTCCCGGTATTACATTAGCCATTCCGATGGCAATTCCGATTAACGCTGTCTTAATAATATCCACAGGAACAAGTATAGAAGAAGTTAAAACTTTTTACAATGCCGCGCCACTCGCACGCAATTCCCAAACTCTGTTTCATCCTGAATCGAACGTCATCCTGAACTCGCTTCAGGATGACGCTGGTTTCGGGATGACGCTTATTCCACCGCCCCCTTAAAACTATCGTTATTTGGGCTTTAAGGGGGTATATTTTGAAATTTAATAAAAATTTACCCCTTTAACTTGCAATTATCGTCATTTGCCTTTATAATAGCCGTAGAGGTGTGTTATGAAATATTATAAGCGGGAGTCATATTTACAAAAAATTCGCGGCTTTTATAATGACACAGAAATTATCAAGGTTATTGCCGGCGTTCGCAGATGCGGAAAATCCAGCCTCATGCTCACTATAGCCCAAGAACTTGAAGAAGGCGGGGTTTCAAAAGACAACATATTATATTTTGATTTGGACAAAAGAGGCTACAGAAGCGTAAAAAGTCCTGGCCAATTGGAAAAGCTCATAGAAGACAGCGCAAAAAAAAGAGGGCTTAAGTATCTCTTTATTGACGAAGTTCAAAACGTAACAGGATTTGAGGAAGTCCTCAACGGCTTTAGAGGAGAAGGAGACTTTTCCATCTTTATAACCGGCTCAAATTCGTATCTTTTAAGCGGGGAGCTTGTCACAAAGCTCACGGGCCGTTACATTGAATTTGAAATGTTCCCTTTAAACTTTCAAGAATATCTTGGAATGAAAGCCTTCTTTAAAAAAAATGTAAGCCAAAACATAGTTGAAGAATTTGACAAATATTTGACAGAAGGAGGCTTCCCAAAGGCGGTTCAATATGATTCGCTTCAAGACAAAAAAACCTATGTTTCGGGCGTAATTTCTGAAATATTCCAAAAAGACATTGGGCGCCGCGTAAAAATAAGAAACGTTTCTGTATTTAAGAAAATTCAACAATATCTCATAAACAATTTTGCCTCCACAAGCAGCCTTAAAAATATTCTTGAAGAACTTAAAAAAGACGGAACGGCAATCAAAAGGGAAACCTTGAATAAATACATAAAAATTCTTTGCGATGCAAAAATACTTTATGAATGCGAAAGATTTGACTTAAAGTCAAAGAAATCCATATCTGGTGAAAAAAAATATTATCTTTCTGACCTAGGCTTTTACTATTCCACCAACACAGACAACCGAATAAACTACGGGCCTGTCATGGAAAACGTCGCCTATACTTACGCCCGCGCAAACGGCTACTCTGTCAGCGTCGGCCGCGTCGGAAAGCTGGAATGCGATTTTATTTTGCGAAAAGACCTTGATTACGCCTACCTCCAGATTTGCATGACAATTATGTCCAGCCAAGAAACTGAAGAACGAGAATACAGGCCCTTAGAATCAATTAAAGACAATTACCCCAAATATGTCTTGACCAGAAATGACCCAATCCAGCGCAGAAACGGCATTATCCACAAAAACATGCCTAACCTTATGCAAGCCGGAGACCAGTTTTAACCCCCGCCATCCCGAACGCCCCGTCATCCTGAACTTGTTTCAGGATGACACCCGATTCCGGATAACGCTTTCCCCTTTTACACAAGCGGGCCTTCCTGCTATAATGGCGTCATGAAACTTTTAATCGTAATCGACATGCAAAATGATTTTATAGACGGGGCCCTTGGAACAAAAGAGGCTGTGGCGATTGTTCCCAATGTGGCAAAGAAAATCGAAGAATATAAAAAAGCGGGCCAGCCGGTGATTTTTACCCGCGACACCCACCAAGAAAATTACTTGGACACCCAGGAAGGAAAGAACCTTCCCGTCGTCCATTGCGTCCAGAACAGCGAGGGCTGGGAAATCTCAAGCGCGCTTGATGTGGCCGGCTCAAAGATTTTTGACAAGCCTTCCTTTGGCTCCCTGGACTTGGCAAAGTATGTCGCGGGCCTAGAAGGCTTGGAGCAAATTGAGCTTGTGGGCTTGTGCACGGGAATCTGCGTCATAAGCAACGCCCTGATCCTTAAGGCTCAAGTTCCGGAAGTTGCGGTGGCCGTTGACAGTTCCTGCTGCGCCTGCGTAAGCCCGCAAAGCCATCAAACCGCGCTGGACGCTATGAGGCTTTGCCAGGTAAAGGTCATTTGACGACAAAACCGTTGATGTCCACGGACCAATAGTTTTTTTCGCCGTCGTCTAATATCCTTTGCTTTGCGTAAACGTAAGTCGCGACAATGGTCCAGCCGTTTTCCTTTTTTAACACAAGGGGCTTTTCCGAAGCCTTTTCATCATCCTTGTAGCTGTTGTATTCCTCTTCCGGCACTTCCTTTAAAAGCGAAAGCGTTTCTTGGGTCAGGTCGGTCTTCTGCTCGTCGCCCCACTTTATGACTACCTTGTCGTCGCTGTCGTCGCAATAAGAAATCCTGTACAAACTTGAATACTGGCTTACGTCAAAGGCTAGCTTTTTGTCCATTTCAAATTTGTACTCGTAATACTTTCCTTCAACTTCTTTGTCGTAATTGTTTGAATAAGTAAAGCCAAAGGACTTTTCAAAGTCATAGCCTTCGCCGCTCTTTAAAAGCCACAAGGGCTTTTTTACATTTGCTTTTGAAAATTTAATTTGGTCGTAGGCGCTGACCACCTTTGCCTTTTGCTTTCTTTCAAGCTTTTCATTCGCGGCCTTTGCGTCCACAGTGCCGTCCGCGTTTAAAAGGCCGGCCGCTTTGTAAACCTTTTGGATTATCGCCACTTGGTTTTTGTAGGGAACGTCAACCAAGTTTAGCGGAGTGATTGTCGCAAAAAGGCTTATTAGCGCGAACAAGGGAAAGGCAAGGCTCATCCATTTTCCTTTTTGAACAAAGG
>JAILDQ010000287.1 GCA_024689365.1 Treponema sp.
CATCACCGTAATCGGAAAGTAAAAGGACTTCTTTTTGCGAGCCTTGATTTTTTCCATGCTCGACGGAACATGGGTTTCCGTCGAGATATTTTTCTTGACCTTGATTTTTTCAATTCCCCTTGCGGTTGTCTTTTGCGCGGCTAGAATGTCTAAATTCTATCCGCTAAAAAAGGCGGCGCAGTTTTTCTTGCTTTTGATTCGCGGAACGCCCCTGATGCTGCAATTGATTTGCGTCTACTTCATTCCTGGGCTTCTTTTTGGCTTTTCCTTTGACCGTTTTGCGGCGGCCATCATCGCGATGTCCGTCAACTACGCGGCTTACTTCGCCGAGATTTACCGTGGCGGCTTTGAAAGCGTTCCGCAAGGGCAGAAGGAGGCGGCCAAGGTTCTTGGGTACAGCAAGAGCCAAGCCTTTGTTTTTATAATAGTTCCGCAAGTCATAAAAAGAATCATGCCCGCGATGGGCAACGAAGTCATCACCCTTGTAAAGGACACCGCGCTTGTCACGGTCATCGGGGTGGTGGAGCTTCTTCACGTGGCCAAGTCCGCGTCCAACCGAGTCTTTTCCACGGTTCCGCTTTTTGTGGCGGGCGCCTTTTATTTTATAATGAACGGAATCGTCACCTTTGTCTTTAGCCGCATAGAAAAAAAATTGTCTTATTACAAGTGAGTTGTTTATGGAAAGCGATATCGTAGTCAGCGTCAAAAATCTCAAGAAGAATTTTGGCCGCGGCGAAATTTTAAAGGACATTTCGTTTGATTTGCCTCGCGGAAAAACTCTTTCCATAATCGGCCCGTCAGGCTCCGGCAAGTCCACGATATTGCGCTGCCTTTGCCAGCTTACTCCGGTTTCCGGCGGAACGATAGAGGTTTGCGGCGGCTTTTTGGTCAAGGACGGCGTCTACGCTTCAAAAAGCGACTTAAGGGCAATCGGCCTAAAAGTCGGAATGGTTTTCCAAAACTTCAACCTTTTTCCGCATTACTCGGTTTTGCAGAATGTCGTGGAGCCGCAAGTCCGCGTAAAAAAAATTCCCCGAAAGCTCGCCGAGCAAAACGCGCGCGAATGGCTTGGCCGCATGAACCTTTCCGACCGAGTGGACTGCTATCCCCAGCAATTGTCGGGCGGCCAGCAGCAGCGGGTGGCGATTGCCCGCGCGCTGGCGCTCAATCCCCAAGTCCTGGTCTTTGACGAGCCTACCAGCGCGCTTGACCCCGAGCTTACCGGCGAAGTTTTGGCCGTCATAAAAAGCCTTGCCGCCCAAAAAATGACAATGATTGTCGTCACCCACGAGATGGCCTTTGCCCGCGACACCAGCGACGAGATTATTTTCATCGACGGCGGCTTGGTGGTGGAGCGCGGAGACCCCGCGCAAGTGATAAATAATCCAAAAGAGGAAAGAACGAAGCTTTTTCTAAAAAGGTTTTCTGAAAAATAGGAGCGACCGCATGAAAAAAATTATTTTGTTGGCCGCGGCCTTGGCTTTTGCCTTGTGCCTGACGTCTTGTTCAAACGACGACTCAATTGACAACGAACTTGCGCTTTATTACGCGACTCATCAAAGGACGGAAAACAAGTATCCGCTTTGTTTTAATGGCCAGAAACTTCTGGACTTGCCGCTTCATTTTGTGGACGGCGTGAACGACCTTCCGTACATCGAAGCCGGCGACATGATTGATTTTTACAATGCGCTTTACGTGTTATATGACATGTCGGTTCAAATGACGGTCGCCAAAAACGGCGCTGTCGTGACTTGCGTAAGAAAAAACGAGGTTTACAAGGTTGACTCCGCCATGACCATTGACTTTGAAAATGACGTGATTCGCTTTGACGACTACAACCTGTTCATGATGCGCCCAAGCCAGTCTACGATTCGTGACGTGACAAGCTTTGAATTTTTTGACGAGCAAAACAGGCCGCGCCTTATAAAAAAGGTCGAGCCCAAATACCTTCCGCGCTTTGGCGGCCCGCTCGAAATCAATCTTTCAAACTACGGCATAGACCTTGTGATTCGCGACGGAATATATTTGGTTCCGCTGCAAACTTTCTCCGACCTTTTTGTTGCTCCCGTTTTCTTGAACTGCCTTTACTTTAACGGAAAGACAGTAATTTGGGGCTCCGACTTGTCGGAAAAAGGAAACAAGGCCGACAGGGCGCTTTACTATCAAGGAAACAAGGGCGAGCGAAGCGAGGCTTTGGCCAGATTCGGCTACGGCGAGCTTTGCATGGCTCTTGACACCCTTTACGGCCTAAAGGAACAGCACGGCATTCAAAGCTTTGACCAGTTTTTCCAAACCCAGGGCGCCGTCCAGATGAGCGTCGCCGCTTCAATCGCGCCGCAATTCAACCTTAAGTCCTTTTTGACAGGCCCCAGCGTCTTTGACGCCGACAAGGCCATTTACCATTTGATCGGCGACTTTTTGGACGACAACCACTGCAAATGGTACAATTTTTCATATCTTACGGGAGAGCATCCCGAATACAAGCCCAACGGCGCCGCCCGCGAGCGCATAGATGGATACGAAAAAATTTACAAGGCCGCCCGCGAGGCCGCGTATCCGCCGGCCAGCTATCCAAAAGAAACTTATCCATACGGCGTTCCCGGTTACGAAGAGGTCGGCGACACGGCCTTTGTGACCTTTGACGTTTTTGACATCGCCCCCGCATTCCAGACCAACCTTGACAAGTACTACACGGATGACCCCGCCGCTTTTCCTGACAACGACACAATCGGCCTCATAATGAAGGCCCACAAGAAAATTTCAGAAAACCCCTCCATTAAGAACGTCGTCATCGACCTTAGCGCAAACTTTGGCGGAGCGGCCGACACGGCCGTGTTCGTGGCGGCGTGGTTTTTGGGCGAGGCGACCGTTTCGTTTAAGGACACGGCCACAGGCGCCTTGTGCTCCACAAGCTACCGCTGCGACGCCAATCGCGACCGCTTGTTTGACGAAAACGACACGCTTGGAAACCGAAAGCTTTTTTGCCTTGTGTCGCCTTGCAGCTTTTCTTGCGGAAACCTTGTTCCAAACGTTTTCAAGGAATCCCAAAAAGTCACCCTGCTAGGAAAGACTTCCGGCGGCGGCGCCTGCGTTGTCCAGTTCCTTTCTTCCGCATGGGGAACATGCTTTCGCATTTCAGGCCCGTTGCGCCTTTGCCGCGTCAAAAACGGCTCCTACTACGACATCGACCAGGGAGCCGAGCCAGACTATGCGATAAACGACCCCGCCGCCTATTACGACAGGACCGCCTTGGTTTCGTACATCAATGGCTTGAAGTAAGGCGGCGGCGTCAGCCCTTGACAAGAGCCGGCGCTTACTATATAATAGTTCTACTATACATTTTAAAGTTTTAGGAAGGAAAATATGTCAATTTTATCCCTTTTGCAAGCAGCTCCCAACACTTCTACAACAGGAAGCTTTGGATCCTTGATTGTTACAGTCGTTTTGATGATTGGAATCTTTTACTTTTTCTTGATTCGTCCTCAAAACAAAAAGCAGAAGGAAATGGAAAAAATGCTTTCCGCCCTTAAAAAAGGCGACAAGGTCGTTACAATCGGCGGCATTCACGGAGTTGTTTCTTCAACAAAGGAAAAGACTGTGATTCTTAAGGTTGACGACAACACAAAGTTGGAATTCAGCCGTTCGGCAATCGCTTCCGTTGTCAATCCTGAAGCGGAGAAGCAAGGCGCCGGCAAGGCCTCAAAAGACGCCAAGGCTGACGGCGCGGAAAAAAAGTCTGAAAATAAAACAGAAAACAAATAGATTGGAGCGTTAAAATGGAAAAGTCGAGCAAAAGATGGCGTTTTGTCATTCTTCTTGTAGTATTGGGAACTTGTCTGGCGTTCTTGCGTCCGACAATTAATTGGTATTTTAAAACAAGCGAGGCGGACCAAAAGCTGGCCCTTATGTCGCTTGAGAAAATCAAGGAATATTCAGTTCAGCAAGCGGCCAAAGACGTAAAGGCCCTTGAAGCCGATGTTGCCGCCAATCCAGGCGCCGAACTTGGCGAAAAGTACGCTTGGCTTTCAAAGAGCGTAAAAAAGAACTTCAAGCAATATAAAAAATCAATTCCGGAGCCTTTGACTTTGGGAGCCTCCCTTTCTTCTTTCAGCCTTGGCCGCGTTGCCAAGACCGACGATGAAAAAAAGAACGTTGCCTCTTCAATTCACCAGCGCCTTCTTGAATTGCGCCAAGAGTACTACCGCGAAAAGGTTTTGGCTGACAAGCGAAATTACACAAATTCGGTTAAGCTTGGCCTTGACCTTTCTGGCGGAATGAACATCATCGTTCACGCAGACTTGGACGCGGCCGTTAAGGCAAACCAACAGTCTGTGGCGGCCTCGGGCGGCGAGACTCTTTTCAAAGAGCGCGCGATGGAGCAGGCCATCGAAACCCTCAAAAGCAGAATCGACCGCTTTGGCTTGACAGAGCCGGTTATCCGCCAGCAGGGCGAAGACCGCGTTTACATTGAAATCCCGGGCGCCGAGCAGAGCGACGCAATCAATACAATCATCATGGGAAAGGGAATCCTCAACTTCCGTCTTGTTGACGAAGAGGAAACAAACAAATTCCTTCAGTATTATTACTCAAATCCAGACGCGACTTTTGACGAGAACGGAAAGCTCCTTGACCCGTCTGTTATTCCCGAAGGCCTTGAAGTTTTGGGCTATTACACAAAAGACTCTTACGGTTTGGACGAGTTCATTCAGTACATGGTCGTTAAAAAAGAGGTTGCCCTTGACGGCCGCTACGTTAAGAGCGCCGATGTAAGCCGCGACCAAATGGGCCAGACTGGAGTTGACTTCACTTTGGATTCCGAGGGAGCCGAGATTTTCGCCAACTTTACTGGCGACCATGTAGGCGAGCGCCTTTGCGTTATCAGCGACAACAAGATTAAGAGCGCGGCCACAATCAAGACAAAAATCGCCGGCGGCCAAGTCCGCATCGACGGCTTTGGCTTGGAAGAAGCCCAGAACTTGCAAAAAGTTTTGCAAACGGCTTGGCTTGAAGTTCCCCTCAGCGTTGAAAGCCAGCAGGTTATCGGCGCCGAATTGGGAGAGCAGACGATTCGCGCGGGTCTTATGGCCCTTTGCATCGGCTTGATCGCCATTTTTGCCTTTATGCTTTTGTTCTACAAGGGCGCGGGCATCAACGCGATTGTGGCCCAGATTTTGAACCTTTACATTTTGTTCGCCGTCTTGTCGGCCTTTAACTTGACTTTGACCTTGCCTTCAATCGCCGGTATGATTCTTACTGTCGGTATGGCGGTTGACGCGAACGTAATCATTTTTGAGCGCATTAAGGAAGAGCTCAAGCTTGGAAAGAGCCGGGGAGCCGCGATTGACGCCGGCTTTGACGGAGCCTTCTGGGCGATTATGGACTCAAACATCACGACTTTCATCGCGGCCATGTTCTTGAGCCAATTGGGAACAGGCTCTATCCAAGGCTTTGCGGTAAGCTTGGCGATTGGCGTCGCTTCGTCTGTATTCACAGCCTTGTTCGTAAGCCGCTTGATGTTCGATGTTGGAACAGAAGCCTTTAAGAGAAAGACTACCAGCATCAGTTGGAGGGTAAAATAATGAAAAAAAGATTGACTTTTAACAAGGGCTTTTTGCCTTGCGCGATTTTTTCTTGCGTTGTAATTTTGAGCGGAGTTTTTTCTTTTGCAACCCGCGGAATAAATTTGGGAATTGACTTTAAGCCTGGCGCCATTGAGGAAGTTGTAATCAAGGGCGCCGCTGGAATTGAAGACGTTCGCGATTCTTTGTCGGCGATTGGCGGCGTAAGCGTTAAGAAAGTCGGTTCTTCTGACAGCGAAACATACCAGATTCGCGCCGGCGTTAAGGAAAGCGAAGGCGGAAAGATTGACGAAGCCTTGGCCAACCGCTACGGAAAGGACAACATTAACGTTCTCAAGACAGACTTTATCGGCTCCAGCATGTCAAGCTCTTTGGCCCGCCAGTCGATTTTCTTGCTCTTGGGCACAATGCTTTTGATTTGGGTTTACGCCACAATCCGCTTCCACTGGGACTTTGCTTTGGGCGCAATTGTAGCCTTGCTTCACGACATTTGCATTATGTTCACTTTCATCAGTTGGAGCCAAATCGAATTCAGCACCACAACTTTGGCCGCCGTTTTGACAATCGTAGGTTATTCAATCAACGCCACTGTTGTTATTCTTGACCGCGTTCGCTACAACTTGCCCCTTATGGAAATCAAGAATTTCAACGATTTGCTCAACCAGTCTTTGACTGACACTATGGCTCGTTCAATCATCACGACAGCGACAACCTTGTTCGCGGTTTTGTCTTTGTACATCTTCACGACAGGAAGCATCAAGGACTTCGCTCTTGCGATGACTGTCGGTTTGTTGAGCGGTTGTTATTCTTCAATTTTCATTTCTTCAGGATTCATCAGCTTTGTTCGCCGCGATTGGAAGCCGGAATACGGAATCCATCACGCAAAACCAAAGCAGGTACAGGGCGCCGCAAGCGCCATCTAACTTTTGAAGAATGAAGACAATTCGTTCTGACGTTTTAGGCTTTTGCAGCGGGGTCAGCCGCGCCATAAAGAGCGCTTTGGACGCTTTGGGCGCGGAGACAAACGGGCAAAAGCCTAAAAAAATTTATTCCTTGGGCCCCTTGATTCACAATCAAATTGAGCTTGACAATCTAAAGGAAAAGGGCCTTGAAATTCTCCAAGAAGAAGACATTGATTCTCTTGACGGCGACTGCGTTGTCATTGTCCGCGCCCACGGCGTTTCGCCCTTGGTCATCCAAAGGATAAAGGCTAGGGGAGCGCAAATTGTTGACGCCACTTGCCCCAGAGTCGCCTTGAGCCAAAGACGGGCCGCCGAATTTTCCTCAAAAGGAATGTTCGTTATTTTGGCGGGAGACAAGGGCCACGCGGAAGTAAAAGCGGTTGAGGGAAGCGCAAATTGCTCTTGCTCGAAAAATGATTCTTCAAGTCCATCCTCTTTTATCCTTGTGCAAAACGCAAAGGAGGCAGAATCTCTTTTGGTCCTTCCGCAAATGGAAGGCAATTCCGTTCTTTTAAGCCAGACGACTTTTTCGCCAAAAGAATATGAAAAAATCGCGGGCATTTTGTCAAAGAAAATAAAGGGCCTAAAAGTTTTTGACACGATTTGTCCCGCCACCGGCGAAAGGCAAAAGGCGCTTGTTGAGCTTTCCAAAAAGGTTGACGCGATTGTAGTCGTTGGCGGAAAAAAATCCGCAAACAGCCAACGCCTTTTTGAATTGGCGAAGGGCCTTTGTCCGGCCTCTTATTTTGTGGAAAGCGCCGACGAATTGCCAAAAGATTTTGGCGGCGCAAAAGTCGTTGGCCTTACGGCGGGAGCCAGCTCTCCAGATTTTGTAATTGACCAAGTTGAGGAGAGGCTCTTGAATGTCTAAGATTTGCGTTTTGATTCCAGGAATCGGCTACACATTGCAAAAGCCTCTTTTGTATTGGAGCGAGCGCCTTTTCAAGCAAAGGGGCTATGAAATTGCGAAAGTTGAATTTTCCGCCTTTGGAAAAAACGCCAAGGAAAAAATCGATGAGTCCGTTGAAATCGCCTGCGAGGAATGCAAAAAGGCCTTGAAGGGCTTGGACTTTGATGGCTCGGAAGAAATCGTTTTTGTTTCTAAAAGCGTCGGAACTTGCGCCGCCCTTCGCTTTCAAGAAGAAAATTCAATCTTTTGCAAAAACATTTTGTTCACCCCGATTGAGCAAAGTTTTTTGGAAGCCAAAAAATTGGCGGAAAAGGCTTTGCTTGGAAAATGCCTTGTCTTTCATGGAAGCGCGGATCCTTGGATAAAAAGCGAAAGGCTGTTAAACGCCTGTAAAGATTTTGGAATGTCGGTAAAAATCACGCAAGGCGCGAACCATTCTTTGGAAACTGGCGACGCTCTTTTTGACGCGCAAAATATCGCGCTTGTTTTAAAAGCGTGCGCGGACTTTATTTAGTCAAGGCTTTGGATGTCAAGGACTCGCTCGTAAAGCCTTTGGGATGAGTTTACGGTTTCTATCCATTTTTTTGCGGGCGTGAAGGCCTTGTCCTCTTTTAGCGCTTGCTCCCAATATTTAACGGCTTCTTGATAATTTCCTTTAGCGTATTCGTCCAAGCCTTTTGTGTAAAAGCCGTCGCATCTTTCTTGCTTTAATTTTCTTCCGTGGTCGCCCAAAGCGATTCTCGCGCTAAGGCTGAAATGGTTCACTGGATTCAACGACGAGGTCAAGTCAAAAGTGTAGTTCACGTCAAAAATGAATTTCTTGATTTTAAACTCGCTTCCCAAAGAAAAACGGGGGTTTCCGCCCTTTAGCCTGAAGCCCGCCATAAATTCCAAAAAGCTCGTTACGTTAACGTCAACTCCAAGGCCAGCCGACCAAAGGCCGCTTTTTGAAAAGTCTTGAAAATTAAGGGGCTGCTTAAAGTCCGCGGTAAAGGCCAAAAACTTGAAGAGCCTGTAAGATGCGCCGATGTTCACGCTTGAAGGGAGGGGGTCGTCAATGCCAAAAGAGCCTTGCGAGCCAAAGCCCTTTATCGCGGCTCCGAGATTTTGGGCGCAAAAGCCGATTCTCAAGTTTGGATCGCGGGAGTCAAAGTTTTTAAAGGCGTCAAAAGTAAGCATGGCGCCAATGTCGGCCATAAAGGCTAGGGCGCTTTGCGCAAGGCCCGAGCCTTGTATTATCGCGTTCGTTTCGTTGTTCGTGTAGTCCGGAACTGATCTCCAGGCGCTTTTGATGTTTCCGCCAACCGCTAGGCCCTTAAAGTAATAGCCGTGGAAAAAATTGTAGCTTGCGTTGACGCATGCAGTTGTTTCGCTGTAATAGTTTCCTGAAACTCGGTCTCCAAAAAAATTGTATTCGGTAAAGGGAACGTAAAAGCACTTGATTTTCGCGCCCATTCCAAAATCGCCAAAACGGTCGGCCCAAGCAAGGCTTTCAAGGTTTGAATCGGCTATCCAAGAATTGTGGAAAAGCGCCACTTCGCCTTTTTTTAGAAGGCAGGAAGCCGCAGGATTGTAGTCAAAAAAGCTTATGTCGTCGGCAAGGCCGGTAAAGGCGCTTCCCAAACTTTCTTCACGGCCGCCGCTTGTTATGTTCAATGATTGAAATGAGGTCATGCCTTCGTTTTTGTCAACAAAATTGTAAAAGGAATTTGCAAGCGTGTTGTAAACGTCGGTCATGTCCAAGGCGAAAGCCGGAGCTAAAAGTGAGAATGCTAGAAATGTCAAAAAGACCTTTATTCTTGCCATCATTTTCTCTATGCGCTATTATTATAACGCAAGTTGGAGATTTTGGATATATTCTGGAGTAAAATCTCTAAAATGTCAATAAGTTGCAAAAAAACAGTTTGCGTTGTCTTCTTATTATTATTCGGTCTTTTTCGCTTAATAGTTAATTCTTATTTTCCGAAAATTATATAAGAAGAAAAGGGGCTTTTTGCCCTTGGGTGTTGGTTATTAAAAGATTTGTTTTATTGTCGATTTTAATTTTCTCTGTTTTTTCCGCAAGCCTTTTCTCTCAGACTGAAGAATTGTCTTTGAGGGAAATCGACGCTTTGATAAAACAGACAGATTACGACAACGCGCTCGACGCCCTTTCTTCTTACATGAAAAAATACCCCGACGATTTGGACGCCGCCCAAAGACGCGTTGACTCGATAATGCGCGCCCGCTCTTATTACACCCGTCTTGCAAACGAATTGCTTGACGTTATGGAAAAGGAGCCTGAGAACGCCGAAAAAAAACTTGCGATTATAAAAGAGCTTGAGTCTTTGGAAAAACATCCCACCCAGGAACACTTGGCCTTTATCAAGCAAGCAAAAGCCGCCGCCGAGTTCACTTACTACCGCGCGCAATTCCGTCGCATAATGGAAGGCGGAGCCCAAAACGCTCGAAGCCAAAAATACTCTGACGCGGTCGCCCTTATTCAAAGCGGCTTTTACATGTACCGCGATGAATTTTACGAGGAAAATTCCAGCGACCTTACAAAGAGGGTGACTCAAATTGTAGATGAGTTGAACGCCGCAAGCCAAAGCTATCTTGCTTCGCGCGACGCTTATGGCGACGCTTACAGAAATTTCATTCAAGCCGTTCAATCCGGAAACTGGTCAAACTCCATGAGAACGTGGCAAGCCTTTTACGCGCAAATGGAAAGGTTTGCGAGCGTAAGAAACAGAATCCTTGCGGCTGGAAAACGCTTGGAAGGAATTTTTTCAGAATTGAAAAAAGCCAATCCAGAGTTGACCGAAGCCTCGTACTTGTCTTTTATGAGTCGCTTTTCGCTTGGCATTTCCAGCGTAAAGGATTCAGGACTTTTGGGCGTTCTTGATTTTGAGTGGAATCAAATGCTTGAAAATTCAAAAATCGCCTTGCATAAAACCACGCGGCAAAAGTTTGACGATTGCATAAAGAGCGGGCCCTTGGAAAGAGCGCTTGAGCCTTCCTTTTCTCCTGAATTGGCTCGTTTGACAGAAGCGGAAAATTTTGCAAGCCTTTCCCTTAACGCAAATTCTTTGGATTCATTAAGACGGGAAAAAGACGGAGACTCGTTTAAAAAAGCCGCGCCCCTTTACGCAAGCTCAATGCAAGCCGCAAAATCTTTTGTCGGCGGAACAAATTCTTCTCTGGAAAATTTGAATGCCTATAAGAGCGCGGCTTCGCGCTTGGACAAGCTGGAAATTCCTTCCGATTCCTTGGAAAGCGCTCGTCAGGGCGACCCATACGCCTCTGAATTGCTTTCGATTTTGAGCGCCTTGGAAAAAACAGAAAGCGCCGCTCGCGACAACCTAAGCAAAGATTGGCTCTTGGCTTACAGGGATTCTTTTGAAAAAGGCGCTCTTGGCGAAGAAAAAAAGAACGCGATTCAAATGCCTGGCGAAGACAAAATTTTGGACTACAAAAATATTTTGGATTATTACCAAGGCCTTAACTCCTTGGCGGAAAGTTCGTCAATCGCAAAGGCAAACAGCGCTTGGACAAATCTTGGTGACCATATAGAGCGCGCCGTTGACATGCTTTCAGGCAACTACCAAAATCTTTACGCCGAAGCCCAAAGCTTGTTGCAAAATCATTATCCCAATGAAGCCGTTCAAAAAGTTCAGCAAGTGCAAGAAACCCTTTCTTCTGACAGAAGCCTATTGTCAACGATGAGGCAAAGGCTTTTAGGTTCGACTGTCGAAGGGCAGGCCGCTCTTTCAAAAATCGACCAAAGCCTTGCCTCTCTTGACCAATGGGCAAGCCAAGGCCGGGAAATCAACGCCAAGGCAAGGCAAGAAATCTTGTTGGCTCAAAGCGCCCAAAACCAGGCCGACCAAATTTACAGCAGGGCTGAAGCCGATTATCGCGCGGAAAACTTTTCTAGGGCCAGAAGCGATTTGCAGCGCGCTCGCGAACTGTACAACGAATCTCTTGCCCACCAAGAGTCGGACGCCTTGCGCTCTCGTTCTGACAGAAACCTTGCGGACTTGGGCCAAAGAATCAACGAGGCTGAAAATAAAATCATCGTAAGCGAAGTTCGCTCTCTAAAGACAAGGGCAAAAAATGAATATTACGCCGGAAACTTTGAGAGCGCAGAAAATCTCCTTAACCGCGCCGAAAGCCGTTGGGCTGTCACAAATGTCGAGGAAGACGAAGAAATCAAGAACCTTAAGCTTTTGGTTCAAAACGCTCTCAGCATGAAGACAGGCCGCGAGATAAAACCGACAGCGCCTCTCTATCCTGAAATGTCTCAGATTCTCAGCAACGCCCACCAATACTTTGACCAAGGCGCGTCTTTGATAAAGGGCGGAAATCGAGAGGGCGCCTTGCTTGTTTTGGCGGAAGCGAAGAAAAAGCTTCAGGAATTGCAAATGGTTTATCCGCTCAACCAGGAAGCGGCTCTTTTGACATTGCGAATCGACGAGTTGATTGACCCTGCGCAATTCAACGAAACTTTTGCCCGCCGCGTTCAAAACGCAAGGCAGGCGGTGAAGGTTGCCTCTACCCAACAGCAGGGCTACAGCGATTTGCTTGACTTGGCGGAAATCAAGCCAAATTATCCTGGCCTTAAAAAATTGATTTATGACGTTGAAATTGACATTGGCATCAGGCAAAAGCCTGTTGACCAGAGCGGAATGCGCCGTTCAAACGCTTTGACTCAAGAAGCCAGAAAACTTTATTCCGGCGCCCGAGGAAACGAGGAAATCTTGAGGCAAGCCTTGAGCCGCCTTGACCAAGCGATTGCCCTTAACCCGAACAACGACAACGCTATTATGCTAAAAGACAGAATACAAATCGCAGTCGGAGGAAAGGCGGCCGTCGTTCTTTCGAGCGCTGACGAGGCGAGCTACAACCAAGCCATTCAAGAGTTGAGAAACAACAATGTTGTCGGAGCATACACGATTGTAGAGCGGCTTTTGCAAACGCCCGCCAACAGAAGGTCGTCAAAAATTTTGGACTTGCAAAAACAGGTTCAAGCTAGAATGTAAATTGCGTTTTGCGGTGAAAATTGGTATAATGAAGGAAATGCAAATAAAAGGTTTTTTAACAGCTTTAATTTTCTCTCTAACGCTTTTGTTTGCAAAAGGAATTTTCGCTCAAAATTATTATTGGGAAAATCCTGTTCGAGTTTCGCAAAGCGGCGTTTGCTTTCCAAGGGCTGTTTATAATGAGCAAAACGCCGCGGTCCTTTGGCAAGAAGTTGACGTTAAAAATTCTTCTATATATTTAAGAGTTCAATTTTGCAAAAACGGAATGTGGGGCGAGGGCAGGCGCTTTGCGGGACCTTTCCCTTATTCTGGAGAAATCCCTGACCTTTACAGCGCGGCGATGAACGCTCAAGGCGTTTTGGCTGTAAGCGTTCTTTCCGACGCCAACACAATTTCCGTTTATTCAAGCGCGAATCTGGGCGCATCCTTCATCGAAAAAAAATTCAGCAAGCAAAACTTGCCCCTTGTCGCCCCGCGCGTTTATGAATTGTCGAACGGCGGCTTCATTGTTTTCACTTCACTTGGACGCGACGAAAGTTTTGCGATGCTTTACGCAAGAAGCAAGGACGGCGTTGACTGGAACGACTTTAATGAATTTTCTCCCGCGCAAAAAAGCCTGAACCCCTTTTTGCCGGTCTTGCTTTCAACTCCCAAAGGGGAGCTCGTTGTTTTCCAAGCCCAATACAGAACCCAGTCCAGAATCGTTTACAGGCTCTTTTCAACTCTTTCGTCAAACTCGGGCTCCTCTTGGTCAAATCCTGTGATGCTTTCAACCGGCTCTGAAAGCGATTTGTCCAGCGACCAAAGGCCGACCCTTTTTAATTACGACCAAAATTATTATATGGCTTGGGAACGAACTCCCTACAATTCTGAAAACTCAAGCGTTTTCTTTGCGCAATTGAGCGCCGACGGAAATATTTTGGGCCGCTCTGAACGAATCTCAAATTCTGGAAACGCCAACCGGCCGATTTTGTTCAGCCATAACGGAAACCTCAGCTTGGTTTGGTTTGACACAAGAAGCGGCCTTGAGCGCGCCTACTTCGCGCAAAGGCAAGGAACCTTGTGGGGCGAGCAAAGCGCGATTTCTCCTCAAAGGACTTCCGCAACTTTTGTTTATCCGATGATTACGGAAGGCGGAAAAACCCTCTCGTTTGTTTGGCAGGGCGCGAGCGGCCGCTCCTCTTGGATTTACAGGTTGGAAAGCGACCATTCCGTATTGCCGCCGATCCTTTCGCCGCTTTCATATTCAAAAGGGCAAAGAAGCAGAAACGAAAACGTTCGCTTTAGAATTACGATGCCGAGCGATTCTTCCGGCATTAGAGGCTATTCTTGGGTATGGACGCAAAATCCCGATGAAGACGCTCCTGAAATTTTGATGAACCTTCCAAAAGAGAATGTGCTTTTGGAGAAGGCGAGCGCTGAAAAAACTTGGTACCTAAAAGCGAAGGTCGTTGACTACGCGGGAAACTGGTCTGAAAGCGCCGTTCTTTCTTACTACCGCGACTTGACGCCGCCGCTTCCGCCTGTAATTTTGCCGCCTGAATTGGACGGCGCGGGCTTTGCTGCGAACAACAATTTTTCTTTCTCTTGGCGCGACGAATCCGAGGACGAAGAAATAGCCGGATATTCTTTCAGGCTTGAACAAGAAGAAAGCCTTCCGCGCTCTTTGTATGTTTCAAAAAGGCATCCTGCAAAGATGAGCCAGTCGGAATTGGCTTCGGCGCTTTTGGATTACAAAGAAAAAAATCCTGAAAGCGATTTAAGAATAAAGTCTCCGCCGCCTTCAGTTCAAAGCAAAAACACAAGCGCGCGTTTTGCAAATAGAAAGAACGGCGTTTATTCATTCTCAGTTCGTTCAATCGACAAGGCGGGAAACGCAAGCGAACCTTCGCGCGTGATTCTTTACGCCAATAAATACGAGCCCTTTACCCGCGTTGACTTTGTAAAAAAATCTTCCGACGTTTTTGGAGAGACTTCCCTTGAATTGCGCGGCCTTGGATTTAGATACGACGGCCTTGTTTACAAAATTCAAATTAGAAAGGAAGGTTCCGGCGAACCATATTCCCTTGACTTGAATCTTCGCGACGGAGATTATTCAATTCCAAACGACCAGAGAATCGCCGGCATTAAATTGGACAACACGGTTCCTCAAGGAACTTATTCAATCACTCTTTTTCATTCCGACAGAGGCCGCTATAAGACTGGCGGAGCCTTTAGCATTCAAGAAAACGGAACCGTTAAAATCGCCGCTGAATATCTTTACAAGCCGGCTTGGAATCGAGTTTACGACAACGGAAAATTTTTCGCGCGGACAGGAGACCTCTTGTTCGCGGCTATCTTAATAATCGCGCTTGGCGCCTTGATTTTCGCGGCGAGGGGAATCGTTCTTTCCGCAAGGGAAGCTCTTCTTGTCAAAAAGGAAATCAGCGCGCTCATATCAGGAGACCTTATGCCGCTAGAAAAGAAAAAAAGGATTCAATCCTTGAAGAAGCGGGGGACAAGCTTAAAGCTTAAGCTCATGTCATTTACCGCCATGATTGTTTTAATGGTAAGCCTTTTGGTTTCTTTGCCCTTGGGATATGTTATGACCCGCTCTCAAGAACGAACCCTTTCTGTCGGTTTGGAAGAGCGAGTGAATGTTTTGCTTTCGAGCCTTGCAAGCGGAGCGCGCGCTTACATGCCGACACAAAACGTTTTGGAATTGAGCGCCTTGCCTGAACAGTCGTCCGCGATGAGCGAAGCGAATTTTGTGACAATTGCCGGCCTTTCCTCCGAGGGCGATTCAAGCTCTTTGGATTGCATTTGGGCGTCAAACGATTCTGATTTGTCAAGCAAAATCGAAGGCGGCTCTTTCACGCCTGGCCTTTCAAAAGTCGTGGACCAAACAATGCTTTCCGCTTCAAGCCTTTGCCAAGAATTGAACGAAGAGGCCGCCCAAAGCGCGGGACAAATCGCAAAGAACATCGCGGCCTTGAACGCGGAAGGCGCTTCCATCGCTTTAAAAAGCGACGAGCTTTCCGTAAAAAGGCGAGAGGAAATTTCCGTCATTACGACTGAGCTTTCAACGCGCCTTTCAAGAACCTTGAACGAAATTTCAGAAAGCGCAAGCTCAAGCTTCCCTGAATACAATTCAGCCTTGTTGGACAGGTCAAACACCGAATACTTGTTCTATAGACCTGTTCTTTACCGCCAGGGAACTTCTCAAACTTACGCGAGAGCGATTGTTTTCATTTCCGTTTCCACAGCCAGCTTGATTCAAAACATTGACAGCGCGCGAAAAACAATTCTTTACACGGCTCTTTCCGTTTCTTTGTTCGCGGTAATTATTGGAATCATCGCTTCTTGGATTTTGGCGAGCGTAATCGTAAGCCCGATCAAGCGCTTGGCAAAGCACGTTGTCATGATTGGAAACACGGTCAACAAGGAAAAGCTCGCCGGAAAAGAAATCGTGATTAAAAGCCGCGACGAAATCGGCCAGCTTGGCGACAGCGTGAACGAAATGACCAGAGACCTTGTAAAGGCCGCGCAAGACGAGCATTTGGCGATGGACGGAAAAGTCGTTCAACGAGCCTTCTTGCCTTTGACGCCTGACGACACTGGAAGCAAGCAAACCGTCGCGATTTTGAACGACCAAAATTTCCAGTGCTTCGGCTACTACGAAGGCGCGAGCGAAGTTTCCGGCGACTACTTTGACTACAAGAAGCTTGACCAAAATCATTACGTCATAATAAAATGCGACGCTTCCGGCCACGGAGTTCCAGCCGCCCTTATCATGACGGTTGTCGCGACCTTGTTCCGCAAGTATTACGAAAATTGGTCGCCAAAAAAAGCGGGCGGGGGCTTGGACGTTCTTGTTACGCAAATCAATGACTTTATCGAATCCCTTGGAATCAAGGGGAAATTCGCGACTTTGATTTTGGCCTTGGTTGACACCGCAACTGGAGACGTAAGCCTTTGCAACGCCGGAGACAATATTGTTCACATTTACGACAGCAAGGCAAAAAAGCAAAGGGTATTGACTTTGCAGGAAACCCCGGCCGCCGGCCCTCTGCCTACATTTATGGTTCAAATGAAGGGCGGCTTCAAGATTGAAAAAACTCATTTGAACAAGGGCGACGTTCTTTTCCTTTACACTGACGGCATCGAGGAATCAACAAGAAAATTCCGCGACCAAAATTTCAATGTGATGAAATGCGAGGAAAGCGCTGACGCAAAAGACGGAGTTCACGGAAATCACAAGCTTGGAAGCGAAAGCGAGCAAATGGAAAACGACAGAATTCAGGAAATAATCGAAGCGGTTTTGAACAAGCAAAAATACGTCCTGAAAAAATACCACAACCCGTTGGCGAATGAAGTCCTTGAATTTGACTTTACAAGTTGTTCCGGCACGACTGAAGAAGTGATTCTCGCGCTGTGTTCCGTTGAAAAAGTTTTCCGCTTTTACAAGCCCCAAGACGTTGACGAAAAAGACACGGTTCGCGTTGACAAAAGAATTGACGCTTTCTTAAAGGAACATTTTAACCGTTACGATTATTATTGCTCGTCAAAGGCAGACGATTTGGCCGACAACATTTACTTGCATTACAGCTTTTTGCGCGAAGACGAGCAGCTTGACGACTTGACTTTGGTCGCGGCCAAGATTGGTTAAAAAGAAAACTTGCTTTTTTTATAAAGTGGGGTATAATTGAATAAGGAGTGTCTCTTATGAATGATGAAACAAAAGCGAAAGCTTCAAAAATCTGGGGCGACATAAAAAGCGGCCTTAAGACCGGTTTTGCCGCGACAAAAAAAGGCTTGACAAAGGCCGGCAATGCGATTCAAAACTATGGCGATTTGGGGATGGTTCAAATTGAAAAGAAGCAGTTGGAGTCAAAGGCAAAAAAGGCCTGCGCCTCTTTGGGCGAAATCGTTGTAAAAAAATTGACTGTGAAGAACGCCGCTCCGTTGAAAGCGGATGACGAAGAAATTTCTGAATTGATCAAAGAAGTCGTTTCACTCAACAAAGAAATCGCCAAGCGCGACAAGATTATCAAGGAAGCCGAAAAGGAAGCCGGCGCTTCTGACAAGGCTAAAAAGCCCGCCGCGAAAAAAGCGCCTGCAAAAAAGAGCTCCAAAAGCGAAGAATAAATGATTCAACTTTTGCTGCCTTTCTGCCGATAATAATAGGGTATGAAAGTCAGCAAAAGCAATTTAAGAAACATTCTCTGCGGCCTTTTATTGGTGACAGGCGCGGCTTTGTTTGCCGATACCACTCACTTGGTTCAAAAAGGCGAAACTCTATATTCGATCAGCCGAAAATATCAAATCACTGTCAGCGAACTTAGGGCGGCCAACGGCTTGTCCGAAAGCGATGTCTTGAAGTTCGGCCAAAAACTAAACGTTCCAACTCCCGATATTGAAAACGCCGCGGCCCTTAATTCAAGCTCTCTATCAACGGGCTCCGTTTATTCAAACGACAATTTGGAAACTTACGTCGCGCAAAAGGGCGACACTTATTATAGAATCGCGCGCGAGCGTGGAATTAAAGTTGCCGAACTTTTTGCCTTGAACAATTTGGGAAGCGACGCTTCGTTGAAGGCTGGACAAAAATTAAGAGTGCCTTCAAAGGACGCGGCCTTAGCCCAAACTTCGGACTTGGATTTGAAGGAAGCCGACCCAAGAAAATATTCTTCGGCGAAAAAATCAAGCGGCTTGGCTTGGCCTGTAAAAAATCCCCGCGTGACTTACGTTAACGGAAAAGTTTCCGGCGTGCAATTGAGCGCGGCAAAAAAAGAAAAGATTATGAACATTATGGCCGGCACCGTTATGTATTGCGGCTCTTATCGAGGCTTTGGCGAAGTTGTCTTTGTTCAATCCAAGACTGGCTTGATTTACGCTTATACCGGAATGTCCGCCGTAAGCGTAAAGAAGGGCGACTACTTGGTTTACGGCGACACGATTGGAACTGCCGGCGTTGATTCCATAAGCAAGGAAAGCCGATTGACCCTGATGGTCTTTAGGAATGGAAGTCCGATTGATCCGGCGACCGCTCCCAGGGGCTGAAAAATTAATCTGATGAAAAGGCGCGTTTTACAAAACGCGCCTTTTTTTTATTATTTTCTTCTAAAATTAGTTGCTTAATCCTATTCTAGTTCTATTATAAATAACAAAAATTATAAAAGGCTATTGACAGTTAGAGATAACTAATATAAAATATTTATTTGATATATCAGAATTTTGGAGTTTTCTGTGATTCCTTTAGTTTTTGCAAGCGCCGGAGAAGAGCAGGTAATAAAAAAAATTGGCGGCAATGAAGAAGTAAAACGTCATTTGGAGAACCTCGGTTTTACAGTAGGAGGAAATGTCACTGTAATAAATTCGCTCGCGGGAAACATAATCGTCAAAGTAAAAGAATCTCGCGTCGCGCTTAACGAGGAGATGGCAAGGAAAATCATGATTTAATTTTTGCGAATTATTTGGAGGTAGAATAAATGAAGACATTGCGTGAAGCGAAAGTCGGTGAAACTGTAAAAGTTGTCCGGCTGCATGGAGAAGGAGCGGTCAAGCGCCGCATTATGGACATGGGCGTTACAAAAGGCGTTGAGGTTTTTGTGCGCAAGGTAGCCCCCTTGGGAGATCCAATTGAGGTTACGGTTCGCGGCTACGAACTTTCGCTCAGAAAGGCCGACACTGAAATGGTTGAAATTGAATAGCAATTGTTGAGCCTAAAGCTCTAAGTCATTGAAAAATTAGGAGAAACTTACATGAATCTACGTATCGCCCTTGCGGGCAACCCTAACGCCGGTAAAACTACGCTCTTTAACGCGCTCACCGGTTCAAATCAATTTGTTGGAAACTGGCCGGGAGTCACGGTCGAAAAAAAAGAAGGAAAGCTTAAAAAGCATGACGGCGTGATTGTAACCGACTTGCCAGGAATTTACTCTCTTTCTCCATATACATTGGAAGAAGTTGTCGCCAGAAATTATTTGGTTGGCGAGCGCCCTGATGTCATCTTGAACATCGTTGACGCCACAAACCTTGAAAGAAACTTGTATCTTACAACCCAGCTTGTCGAGCTTGGCATTCCTGTTGTAATCGCCCTCAACATGATGGACTTGGTTAAGAAGGCCGGCGACAAAATCGACGTTGCCGAGCTTACCCGCCAATTGGGCTGCAAAATCATTGAGATTTCCGCCCTTAAAGGCACAGGCGTTATGGAAGCTGCCGAAGAAGCTGTCAAAGCCGCCAAGGAAACAAAAACCGTTCCTCAGCATTCATTCTCAGGTCCTGTTGAGCACGCCATCGCCCACATTGAGGAAGCCGTTGTCCACAGCTTGCCGGAAGGCCAGCAGCGCTGGTACGCGTTGAAGCTTTTTGAGCGCGACGACAAGGTTATTGAAATGCTCAAAATCGAAAAGAGCGTTTTGGACCACATCGAAGAAGACATCAAGTCCGCCGAAAAGGAGCTTGACGACGACGCGGAAAGCATCATCACAAACGAGCGCTACATTTACATCGCCAACATCCTTAAATCGTCTTATCAAAAGAGAAACGCTGGAAGCCTTTCAATGTCGGACAAAATCGACCGCGTTGTTACAAACCGCTGGCTCGGACTTCCGATTTTCGCGATTGTAATGTTCTTCGTTTACTGGATTTCAATGGTAGGAATCGGCGTTTCAGCCACTGACTGGGCCAACGACGGCTTGTTCGGAGACGGCTGGCACCTCTTTGGAATCGGAACCGGCGCTTATGAAGAGGCCGCTGAAGAATACGGCGACACTCCCGCGATTCTTGAAGCCCTTGAGGCCGGAGAATCCTCATACATTATTGAAGACGAAGAAACTCTTGAGCTTTCTGACCCGATTGAAATCACAGACGAAATGGCTTCCGAGGCGAAAGCCATGGCTGAAAAATACGGCGAAGAAGGACCTGATCCCGCTTCTTACGGCGTATGGGTTCCTGGCATTCCTGTATTGGTCGGCTCTTTGCTTGAAAAAATCGGCTGCGCTGAATGGCTTTCCGGCCTTATCCTTGACGGTATCGTAGCCGGTGTAGGCGCCGTTCTTGGCTTCGTTCCCCAGATGCTCGTTCTTTTCCTCTTGCTCGCTTTCTTGGAAGCCTGCGGTTACATGGCTCGAATCGCCTTTGTTCTTGACCGCATTTTCAGAAAGTTCGGCCTTTCAGGAAAGTCCTTCATTCCGATGTTGGTTGGAACTGGATGCGGAATTCCTGGCGTTATGGCAAGCCGCACAATCGAAAACGAGCGCGACCGCCGCATGACAATCATGACAACGACATTCATTCCTTGCGGCGCTAAAGTGCCCTTTATCGCAATGATTGCCGGAGCGATTTTCTCAGGTTCGGCTTGGGTTGCGACCGGCTCATACTTCATCGGCATGGCCGCCATTGTCATTTCTGGAATCATGCTCAAAAAGACAAAGATGTTCGCCGGAAATCCTGCGCCTTTCGTAATGGAACTTCCCGCTTACCACATGCCTACATTGGGCAACGTTCTTCGCTCTATGTGGGAACGCGGCTGGTCATTCATCAAGAAGGCCGGAACAATCATCTTGCTTTCTACAATCGTAATTTGGTTCCTTACATTCTTTGGTTGGACAGACGAAGGCTTCGGAATGCTTTCTGAAGACCAGCTTGACTCTTCAATCCTTGCAAAGATCGGAGGAGCAGTCGCCTGGATCTTCGCTCCGTTGGGATGGGGTAATTGGCAGGCCGTTGTCGCTTCTGTTACCGGTCTTGTAGCCAAGGAAAACATCGTAGGAACAATGGGAATTCTTTATGGAAGCGGCGAGCTTACAGCCTACCAGGCTTTGGCCCAGGCCTTCACTTCTGTAACAGGACTTTCATTCCTTATCTTCAACTTGCTCTGCGCTCCTTGTTTTGCCGCTATCGGCGCCATCCGCCGCGAAATGAACAACGGAAAGTGGACTTGGTTCGCCATTGGCTACCAGTGCGGCTTTGCGTATGCGATTGCCTTTATGGTCAACCAGTTTGGCGCTCTCTTTACAGGAAACGTAAATGTTCTCGGATTGATTTTCGCAATCGCTGTATTCCTCGGAATGCTTTACATGCTCTTCATCAAAAAGTATAGCGAAGCGACAACATTGTCCTCAGCCATAGGCAAGTAATGGGAACAGCCATTGTTGGCTTGGTGATGGCGGTGATTGTCGCCGCCATCCTATTCAGCCTTTTTAGAAACAAAAAAAAGGGAAAGTCGTCTTGTTGCGGGGATTGCGCCCATTGCGCTTCCCATAAGGCGGACGGCTCTTCTGGCTCGAACGGCTCTCGCTCGACGATTCTTGAAGTGGAAGGCATGATGTGCGGAATGTGCGAGTCCCACGTCAACGACGCGATTAGGAATAATTTTTACGTCAAGTCGGTGAAGTCTTCCCACAAAACGGGAATCGTTCAAATAATAAGCGAGGAGCCTTTGGACAAAGAAAAGCTTTCTAGCGTGATCCAAGAAATGGGATACACGCTAAAAAACGTTTCGGAAAACTAACAAAAAAGCGTCGGATTTTCCGGCGCTTTTATTTTTGTATTGAGTCTGTGTCGCGGACTGTCCGTAAAAAAACTTCCATGCAAACTCGCGCGTCATCGTTCGCCCGATGCGCGGCCCGCACGTCGATTTTCATTCCGCTTGCCAAGTATTGAAGGCTGTATTTTTTGTTTAGCGGATAGGCCCAGCGCGCCAAATCAAGGGTGTCGATGGCCTTGTTCTTCAATTCCTTCAAGCCCAAATTTACTCGCTCGCTGTTGACAAAATTCCAGTCAAACTGAACGTTGTGGCCAAGCAAAACGCAGCCTTTTGAAAAGTCCTCAAAGTCTTTCATCACTTTGTGGGAGGAGGGCGCGCCTTCAAGCATTTGGTCTGTGATGTGAGTTATTTGAGTTACAAGGGGCGGAATTGGAAAATCTATTTTTATGAATGAATCGTAAACGTCAAGGACGCCGCTCTTGTCAAAACGAACGGCGCCCAATTCGATTATCTTGTCTTTTTTGCTGCTTAGGCCTGTAGTCTCTGTGTCAAAGGCGCAAAAGACAGCGCCGTTCTCGTTAATCAAACGGCGAAGCCTTTTGTAGTCCCGCAAGAGTTTTACAGGACTAAAGGGCGCGTTATTTTGCGGCGGCATCGAGGATCGCTTTGATGTCGGCGCTGATTGCGTCGCACAAGGCGCCCGCGTCTTTTTTGCTTTGGGCCAAACCGTCTTTTCCGGCCGGCGGCAAGGCGCTGTTGATGTAGAACTTAATCTTAGGCTCTGTTCCGCTTGGGCGGGCGCTTACGATGGTTCCGCCTTCAAGAATGAACTGCAAAACATTGCTCTTGGGAAGATTGATTGTTGCCTTGGCTCCTGGATTTGCCGGATCAAAGGCCACGCTCTGCTGGATGTCCTTGATTTGAAGAACTTTCTTTCCGCCCAAGGTTTTGAGGCCTTCCGTTCTAAGCTTTGTCATGATGCCGCCCATAATCTTTGGGCCTTGAGGTCCTTCAAAGTACTGGCTGATGGCGCGGTCTTCAAAGTAGCCGTATTCGGCCCACATGTCGTCAAGGTGCTCCAAGACGCTCTTTCCTTTGCTGGCCCAGTACAAGGTCATTTCTGCGCACATGGCGGCGGCGCTTACTCCGTCCTTGTCCATAACTTCTTTTTCCACCTTGTAGCCGTAGCTTTCTTCCAAGCCAAAGACGTATTCAGAAGAGCCGTCTTTTTCCATTTGGGCTTGGGCGGCGGCAATCCACTTAAAGCCTGTCAAGCATTCAACCATTTTGGCGCCGTATTTTTTGCAAACCGCGTCTCCAAAGGGGGAGGTTACGATTGAGCGAACTACGGCAGGATTTGAAGGCATTTTTCCCAATTCCTTTCGGCTGAGCAAAACGTATTCCATCAAAAGGGCGCCCATTTGGTTTCCGCTTACCAAAACAAATTTTCCGTCCTTGCCGGGGAAAGCCGTTCCAAAGCGGTCGGCGTCAGGGTCTGTCGCCATAACGCAGTCGGCCTTTTCCTTTTCACCAAGGGCAAGCGCCATCTTAAGGGCGGGAGCTTCTTCAGGGTTTGGCTTTTCAACTGTCGGGAAGTTTCCGTCGGGCTTTTGCTGCTCTGGAACTGTGATAACCTTAAGGCCAAGGTCTCCCAAAACTTTTTCAACGTGCATGGCGCCTGTTCCGTGCAAGGGCGTGTAAACGATTTTTACGCTTGAAGCCTTTTCCTTAATCAAGTCAGGGCGGAAAAGCTGCGCTTTGCACATGGCCCAGAACTTTTCGTCGATTTCTTTGTCGATGATTTTGAGGCTGCCGTTTTTAATGGCCTCTTCTTTAGAAATTGTCTTTACTTCCTTTACGGCGTTAACTTCAACAATGATTCCCTTGTCGTGCGGCTCGATTACCTGGGCTCCGTCGTTCCAATAGGCCTTGTAGCCGTTGTACATTCTTGGGTTGTGGCTGGCTGTGACGACAACGCCTGTGTCTGCCTTGAGCTCGCGGATTGCGTAAGACAATTCCGGAGTGGGGCGAACGCCGCTAAAAAGGTAAGCCTTGATTCCGTTGGCGGCGAAAATAAGGGCCGTGGCTTCTGCAAAAACGTCAGAGTT
>JAILDQ010000003.1 GCA_024689365.1 Treponema sp.
TTTTCATAAATCCCTCCTAGAACGTCAATGTAACGTTCAAAGCAATCTGAATCTTGTTATAGTCGCTGTTGTCGTTGTCGATGTACTGCAAGAAAGCGACGCCAGTCTTTAAGTCGCTGAAAATTTGCCAATCGGCTCCAACGTTGTATTGGATGCCCTTGTATTCCAATGAACTTGTCGCGGCGTTTATAATCACGTCGCAGCCAGCGTAGGCCAACAATGTTTGAATCGGCTTGATTGTCGCGGAAAAAGAGCCCTTTATGATTCCTGAATGCTGAGGCTCTGTCAAAGAGTTGTAGGCGTCGATTTTTGTAAAAGCCCTAAAGGGTTCAAAGGGGCCATGGCTTCCCGAAGCGTAAAGGCCGCCGCAGTTAATGGTCATGTCTTTAAATGGCAAAAAGTAAGAGACTTTCGCTGAACTCATGTTTGAAATGTCAAAGGAGCCGCCGTCAAAACTTTGAAATCCCATAGTTGTTGAAAGCGTGTAATAAAGGGTTTTTACAATCGGACCGGTAATGCATGCCGTGCCGTAAAGCCTGTTGTAAGATTTTCCGTCAAGCTTGAATGCTCCCAAAAATTGCGCCGAAAGGCTGTGGCTTCCGGCCAAGGCCGGCAAGCTGAATGTAGCCGCGCCGACGATATATTTTTGGGCCAATTCATAAACGGCCTTTGTGTCGTAAACAAAAGAGTCGCTTGGATGGTCAAGCATTTTTACAAGCGCCGCGTTTAAAAGGCCCGTGTAGGCCGCGTAGGCCGAAACGGCAAAGTTTCCGCCGTCGTAGTTAACATAGAGGCCGTCTCCGTTTTGACTATAGACAAGGCCTGTCAAGTCGGAGTAAATGAAGCGGCCCGCGCTCACGTTCAAGGCGCGCTTTCCGACTTTAAATGCTCCGGCGAATTTGAACAAGTCCAAGTCCAAGCGGTTGAAAACCGTTGTGTCCGCAAGCTCAAATTCGTAGAGGCCTTCCGCGATAAAATAAGTCTTGCCGTCTTTTGAAATCGGAAACCTCGCCCACAAGTTGATGTCGTCCACTTGGTCAAGCTTAATGTTTGAGAATTTGCTTCCCTTAAATTTCGTGTTGTTCCTTATTGAACCGCCAAAATCAAACGAAAACGCCGAGGCTGCAAAGATGGCTAATCCGCAAGCGAAAAAAAGCGCTTTTACATTCTTGTTGAAAATCATTTTTTGCCTCCGGCTTTTTTTAGGCATCCGTTCAAAACGTTCACTGCGTTCTGGCCGCTTACGTTCATGGCTGGGTCGGCGTTAAAGTCCAAGGTTCCGTTGGCCTTAAGCTCTTTATAAGCGTACCTGTCAGACTTTGTAAGCCTGTAAAACAAACCGCACTTCATTCCGCTTGACCTGACGAAAAGCCCGCAAAGCTTTTGCAGCTTTATGGGTTTGTCCACTATGGCTCCGCTATCAATCCAGCCTTTTTCAAGGGCAATGGGCAAAGCCTTGTCGTAGTCAGCGTCGTCTTCGATAAGTTGTGAAGAAACGCAAGCAAGCCAAGCGCATTGACCGTAGGTGATTTCTTTTGTGCTGATAATTTGACTGATTCTTTCCGCGCTTTGCGCGGACGCAACATAAGCAAGAAGGAAAAAGGCGATTAACGCCGCAAACCTCTTCATATGCTTCTCCTCCTCTAAAAACTTTTTCATAATAACACAAATTAAATTATAACATCAAACGTCTTTTTTTTCAACAAAAATTAAGTCTAAAATCAAAATAATTATTGTAGAAAAAAATTAGAAACCAGAGGGCAAAAAGTCGCTTTCAATCTCAAAAACCTTTTCTCCGCCCGCCAAAGGCAGGGTCAGCCTAAAGGCGCAAAGGCAAAGGCGCTTTATCCCCAATTCCCTTTTGGCGGCCTTGTTCATCGGAAAGTCTCCGTACTTGTCGTCGCCGATTATCGGAAGGCCGCTTTGAGCCAAATGGATGCGGATTTGATGGGTTCTGCCTGTGGCCAAGGTCAAACGCATCAAGGAAAGGGGCGTTACAGAAAGATTTTCAAAGCCCGCGTCTTGGTCTTCGTAACTTTTTTCCAATTGGTAGAATGTGAGGGCCGCTTTTGGCTGGCCTTTTTCCCTTACAGGAAGGCTTATTTTTCCGCTTGGAACCTTTGGCTTTCCAAAGCAAAGCGCCTTGTATTCTTTTTTTACCGATTTTTCTCCAATCAAGCGGGACCATTTGTTGGCGGCTTGGGGGCTTTTGGCGCATAAAATCAGGCCGCTGGTTTCTTTGTCAAGGCGGTGGCAAAGGTATATTTTTTGTCCTATTTGCGCGGCTAAATCCGTGTCAACGCTGTGCGAAATTCCGCTTCCGCCTTGGCTTGCAAGGCCCGCCCTCTTGTTTGCGAGAATTATTTCTTGGTCTTCAAAGACGATTGGAATTAAAGTTTGACTGTTCATTTTGTCGAAAATAATATATAATATATGAATAATTTTCAAGGACGGACTATGAGATTTTTTAGGCATATAGCGGCCGCGCTTTTTTTGCTTTTGGCCCCCCTCTCGCTTTTCGCGGAATTTTATTCCTCTTCATATTACGGCTGGACATTGGACTTGCCGGAAGGCTTCAAGGTGAAGGAAGCGTCAAACGACGGCCTTTCATTTTATTTGGAGCACGAATTCATGAAAGTCCGCGTGGCCGTGAACATGTATTCTTTGGACAGGTACGAGCGAAACGACCTTGCGATGGAAGACGTATTGAACAAGCTCAAGGCGGACGGAGAGATTGACGGCTTTTTGTGGAACGGAAGGCAAACTTCGATTTCCCAATATTCCTTTCAGCTTCCTGGAAACAACACTCCGCAAGCCGGCTGGGGCCTTTCCGTGACTACGGAGCAAAATCCCGTTCATATGGTCTTTTTATGCTACGCCGACAAGGACGTTTTTGAAGACTGCCAGCAGTTCGTTCTTAGCGCGGTGGATTCGATTTGCCTAAACAAGGGCGACTTCAGGCTCCCAGGCGCTGTGACAAGCTACGCCTTCAACTCAAGCGAAAGCATTGACGCGAAAATAAAGATTGGCCAAAAGGACCTTTATCTTTCGATTCCCGCCCAGGCAAAGGAATCGGGCCGTTTTGTGATTGACCGGGAATTCAGCGTCCTCACCCTTTACGCCAAGCAAAAGCAATGGAAGGAAGCCTGGCAACGCTACTACCGCCTTGTCTTTAGGGAAGCATATTCAAGGCTTGACCAGGCAAGCCAAGCCATTTACGCGGCCCTAAAGACCGACGCAATGACAAAAAATCCGCAAAACCCTAACGTTCAGATTTGCAAAAGCCTTTTGGCTTGGACCCAGGACTTTGGCTACCAAAGGAACCAAGACACCAGCGATTTGAACGACTTGACAAGCGTATTGCAAAACCAAGGCTCGGATTGCGACAGCCGCGCCCTTCTTTTGTGCGTTTTGATGGAGCATTTTGGGGTTAAGACAGAACTTTTTGTGTCCGGCATTTATTCCCACGCGCTTTTTGGCGTGGACTTGCCTTATTCAGGCGCAAGAATCACGGTTGACGGAACCGATTATCTTTTGTGCGAAACCACCGCCCCCGTTGACATGGGCTTGGTCGCCCAAGAGCATTCGGAGACGGCAAACTGGATTCCGGTGGATCTTCCTTAAGGCCTTTAGGAAATCAAAAGCTTGTAGGCGTCTTGGGCGCTCGACGCGTTCAAGATGCTGTCCTTAAGGGCGTTGTCCTTAAGCTTTGAGCTTAGGTGCGAAAGGGTTTGCAAATAATATGAGTGCTGGTTGTAGGCCGCGGCGATCATAATCAAGAGGCTTACGGGCTGGTCGTCAATCGTTTCAAAGTCCATGACAGGTTTTTTGCAAATTCCAACAGCCATGACCAAATCGGTCACGCTTGAAAGCCTTGCGTGCGGGATTGCTATGCCGCGGCCGATCGCGGTGGACATAAGTTCTTCGCGCTTGAGGATTTCAGTTTCCAATTCCTTGGCGAATTTCACTTGCGGGGCCTTGCTTAAAGCCGCAGCCAATTCAATCAAGGCGTCGCGCTTGGATGATTGATTGATGAAAACGATTCTGTCAGGCGAAAGTATGTTCTTTACTTGAACTGACATGGACGGAGCGGAAAGCCTTGAACTTGAAGAAAGGCGGTCGTTGACCCATTTTTCGATTTCTGACTTTTTAAAGCGCCAAACGGTTCCTATTTTTCCAGAAGGAATCTCGCCCTTTTGAGCCCAGTCGTAAACCGTTCTTTCTGAAACGCGCAAGTATTTGGCAACTTCTTCAATCGTTAAAATCTCTTCATCCATTTGAAAATCCTTGAAATTTTTGCAATATTATGAAGAATATACAGTATTATGCGTTTTTTTGTCAATATACTAAAATGATTAAAGAAAAAAAGCGGGAATGCTTGACATAAATTGTGATTTTCTATAAAATAATAAAACTAATTTGTAATTTATTTTGGAGGAATACAATGGCCGGAGCAAGTAAAAACTCTCGTACTACTGTTGCCACGCAAAAGTTCATCTGCCCCGATTGCGGCGGCGAAATCATTATGAAGACAATGTTGGAGAACGGAAGACTCAAGAACGTTGCCGAATGCTCAAAGTGCAAGCGAACAGAAAGACGTCCTAAAGACTTCAAATAAGATTTTATTTTTGAATCTTAAGAAAAAAGCCGCTTTTTAGAGCGGCTTTTTTTTGTCTTCTTAAGCTTCTTGGCCGCTTCTCCACTTGTCAAGCTGCTCTTGCATCAAAGCCTTCGCCTGGTCCAAGAGCTCAACCTGATCTTCCTTTGTCAAGGCTGGCGGGCAGACTTTTAAGAGCTTGGCGCGGTAATTGATTTTGTGCATGTTTTCCATGACGTGAAAAATGTCGTTGATTTTGTAGCCGTCGTCAACAACGCAAATGGCTACCGGAAGC
>JAILDQ010000026.1 GCA_024689365.1 Treponema sp.
TTTGCTTTAATTATTGGTATTAATACGTCCGGTCAAGGCACGCTGCGCTCAAGGCCTTGACTCGGCCGTTTTGAGGCGCGAATAAAATTATCGCGCCTCAATAACCATCGCTCATGGCGCGGTTCATGTCTTTCTTGCAGAGCTCGTCGTAAACTAGGCTGCGCTTTCGCAAATCTTCTTTGAGTTCTTGCGGGAAGGGCATGTTGCGCCAGAAAATTCCGCGAACTTCTTTGTCCAAGCGCTGAACGCCTTCGCTTTCCTTTGTCATCCAAAGAATGTAGTCCTGGATAAAATACTGCTTGAGGTCGCCCTTTAATTTTTGCTTGTCAATCCATTCGTAGTATTGGCCGGTCAAGCCTTCTTCCATCCAATAGTAAGACGCCTTTTCTTTTGCAACCTGCCAGCGCAAGTCGGCCACGGCGGTAAGAACGGCGACCTTTAAATCGCGCGGATACATCGGAACAACTATGCGGCCTCGGCTGGTGACGCGGTTGTAGCGGTCAAAGGGTTCCCAACAAAAGCCCCTGTCTCCGTAAGTCGGAAGCAAGATTACAAACGGAACGATTCTGTTCGGAACGTTTTTGTGGATGCGGCAAAAGGCGCCGGGATCCAAAGACTCAACCCAAGCCAAAACCTTTATGACGTTCTCGCGAAAGCCTGTTCCTTGCGGCATGCAATGGAAAAAATCCCTTGTAAAAATCGGGAACTGGTTTCCTTGGCGGCCGCAAGTCATCTTGGCCATCTGGCGAATCGTTTCGTATTCTTGGTCGATGTCGGCTGAAGAGGCGCTGGTGATTTCTGGGCCGGCCTCCAATTTTTCGGCGACCGAATCATAGGCGCCCTTTGCGTCTTGAAATTCCTTTAGGGCCAAAGAAAGGTCGCGGTCGTTTTTGCTCAACATTCTTAGGCTCGTGGTGATTTCGCCGAAAAGTTTTTTTTGCAATTCATTGTAAGGCTGCCTGTGCGGCTCCATTCCTATAATGCCTTCATGCTCGCAAATCTGGTCGATTTTGCTCTTTAACTCAACTTCAAGCATGGAGCGCTGGTTTTCCGCCATGGACAAAGAGTTTTCGGCGTTTTGAAGCTTTCCTGAGTTTTTGCTTTGAAGCTGCTGCAAGCGGAGCTGTTCCTGCTGGGAACCATCCTCGCCTTTTTTTCTTGGCTGGCGAACTTCGTCAGTCGTTGACGGTTTGATTTTTCCCTGCGAAATGTACTTGAACCATTCGTCCATGTAAAAGACTGGCTCGTTGGTATTGTTTTCAAGAATTGACTTTTCAAAAAATTCCCTGTGCTCTGGACGGAACAATGACGGAAGCAAAACTGAAAAGCGCATCATCATTCGCTTTGGCAAGGGGAAAGTTTTTCCAGTCGTTTTTGGCGCCATGGTGTGAATCAATTCCCAATAAGCCATTGTGACTTGCTGGCGGTAAACCATCTTGTCCTTTACGTCTTTGCATGAAAGATATTTTGAAAGAACCATATGCAAGCGGTTTGAGGCCTGGCCCTCGCCTGCGATTGCGGTTTTATAGTATGAAGGGTCGTCAAAGTAATGCTGGCTTTCTTCTTCAAAAACCTTTTCAATAGGCTTGAATTCTTTTATAGACAAATCTACTTCGGGAACAGGGCCGCTCTTTTTTTTAGGAGCGCTTTGTTCCATTATCATTTGTTCAAAATTGCTTTCTTTGCCGCCCATTCCGCCGAACAGTCCGTCCGCGTCGGAATCATCTGAAGACGGCTCAACGCTCGCCAACAAGGCCGCGATGCTAGGGTCAATATTATCGTCCATATCTTTTAATTGTAGCGCGCTTTTTGCTTTTTATCAAGAAATTTTGACAATAGCCGATACGCCTTGAAATGCCAGTAACGGTTGCAAGCCCAAGACGACGCGCTTTTGAAGGGGGCAAGCCTTGACTTTTTTAAAGGCGGCCTGACCGTAGGGCCAAAAGACACTGTCGAAATTTCAGGAGAAATTGAACGGGATTTGAAAAAAGTGAAGCTTGACGTTTTCAAAATAAGAAAAGTCAGCCCAACGGAACAATAAAAAAAATTGCCGAAAAAAAAAGGCTCCCTTCAAATGAAGGCGAGCCTTTTTTTTTGCCTGCTCAAACGCTTAGAATTCCCTTCCCAACTGAGAGCCGTCGTTTGCGACAGGAGCCGAGCCTTTTATCAAAGTGAATTCTATTGTGTCAATTATAAAGCCTTCGTCATAAACCGCGGAATAAGTCACTTCCTTTAAATCGTCAGG
>JAILDQ010000044.1 GCA_024689365.1 Treponema sp.
CCCTTGCCGCCGCCTTTCCCCAGCACCAGTTTGCGATCGCGACGATGCTTCCCGCCATGTTCTTGCTTGACTATGACAAGGATAAAATCTTTAAGCCCAAGGGAATCGACCTTTGCCTTTTAAATGGAGGCGGCGCGCAAAAAATCGCGGAGCAGATTTTGGACTTAAAGCCTGACGTCGCGGTGGCGGCAAGTTTTTGGCTTACCCCTTACGATTGGCTTGGCCTTCAGGACGCGATGGTGGCCGACATCTTGCGCCAAAAAGGAATCAGGCTTGTGAGCCACAGCGCGCAAACTCAAGCCCTTTGCTTTGACAAAAAACTGACCCACGATTTTTTGGCGGCCAACAACTTTAACTGCGCAAAGGCGGTTTATGTTGACTACGACTTGTTTTGGGCGCAGCGAAAAAAGCCCGAGGTCCGCGACAATGTTTACCGCGAATGGATTTTGGGCCAGATTTCCAGGCTGAATTTTCCTGTAATCATAAAGGACACGACCGGCCTCAGTTCCTACGGAATGGAAGTCGTCCACACGATGGGGGCGGTCAGGGCCTATTTGGACTCAAAGAAATTCAATTCCAGCCGCTTGGTGGAAGAATTTTTGGACGGCCCCCAGTTTGGAACGGAAATCCATTCCACAAAAAAAGGCGCGCTTTTAAATGTAGACGTTTTTCCGCCCCTTTTATACAGCGTGAACCAATACGGCATTTGCAGCCCCAAGCAGTCGGTAAAGCTTGGCCCACTGACCTTGCCCGCCTTCAAGTGCGACGAGCTTAAGAGCGAGCTTGAACGCCTAGCGCGCCTTTTGGACTTTGAGGGAATCGCTCAGGTTGACCTGGCCTTTCACAAGGACAAGTGGCACATAATAGAAATCAATCCCCGCCTTAGCGGCTCTTCCGCGGCCATCGCCCTTATCAAAGGAAAAAGCCTTCCCTTTATTTTGGCCGACTTCGCGCTCGCGGAAGATGTTCCGCCGAACAATCTTTGGCAGGAAAATCCGCCCCTTTACCTGAACATAAAATTCCCCAACTTGACGCCCGAGCAAATGAAGGCCTTGTACGAGCTTCCCTTTGTCCATTACTTGTGCCAAACCGACAACGACGCGGCAAAGCAAAGGCGGGAGATGGGATTTTGCGAAATCCTTTTGGGCGGCTCTCCCAAGCCCCAAGATTTGTCCGACCAACTTGACCAAATAAAGGAAAAGTTTCCGGAAATCGTCGAGCCTGGCTTCTTTGAGACGGCAAAAAAAATGCTTTCATTTCTATTGAAAAATCCGTAAAGGCGCGCTATAATTACAACGGTCTGTTATTATTTATCGGAGAAATAAAAAAGTGCTAGGACGAAATCCCTTTTCCCTGTTTTCTGGAAAAACAGTTTTGGTCGCCGACGACAGCGACATGAACAATTCCGTAATAAAGGCCATTTTGGACCGTTGCGGAATGAACGTATTGGTGGCTCAAAACGGCGCTGAAGCTGTAATGCAGTTCAGCCAAAGCAAACCTTTCTCAATTTGCGCCGTGCTTATGGACATCGCCATGCCCGTAATGGACGGATACGAAGCCGCCAAAAAAATCAGAAACCTAGACAGACCTGATTCGGGCACCACGCCGATTATCGCGGTTACCGCAAGCGTGGCTCCTTCCGACAAGAAAAAAACTTTTGACTGCGGAATGACTGATTTTCTAACCAAACCCGTCACGCCGGAAGCAATCTATCAAACAATCGGCCGCTATTTGGAATAGAACAAAAATGAAAAAAAACGCGCTTCTCTTTTTCTTGCTTTTTGCCTGCTTTCTTTTTGCGTCTTTTTCGCAAGAGGAGGATAAGAATTGGCCGCGCCTGTCCAACTTGACTCCAAAAGAAGAATTGGAAATTTTTAGACAAGCCTATCCTTGGGTTTCTTTTGAATTAGGTTACGACAAGAAAATTAAGGATTGGACTTTAACCGTCACGTCTTACAAAAAGACCAGCGTTTTTTATCGGGCTGAAGGCTTGTATTTGCCAAAGGAAGAGCTTTCAAACCGCGACCACTATTGGCGCGTCATTTACAAGTACAATCGAACCCTTGACGACCCCGAAACTTTTTCAGAAGAAAAAAAGGAAATGATTCGAAAATACAGTTCTTCCGAGAACAGGAGGAACGGCGCCGTTTCGTCAAAATTTATTTTTGGAGCCATTTACGATTGCGCCACTCGGGCCGCCACAGAAAGCCACTTGCGCAGCATGACCCTTTGGAACAAGCCAATCAATATGAATCGGCAAGTGGGCGCGGTTTTGGACAGGGTTGAAGCGAAAGTTTTTGAGCTTGCGAAAAGCGACAAGGAAGTTGCGGCCTTTTTAAAAACATTAAGCCGCTGCTACGGCTACAATTGGCGGCAAATCCGCGACAGTCCCACAAGGTCTTTTCATAGCTACGGAATCGCGGTTGACGTTCTTCCAAAAAACTGGGGAAACAAAATCGTCTATTGGAATTACGAAAAGCAAAAGGGCAATAAGAATTGGATGCTCATTCCCTTGAAATATCGATGGCTTCCGCCTGCCGCCGTTGTAAAGGCTTTTGAAGACGAGGGCTTTGTTTGGGGCGGCCGCTGGGCAATTTGGGACAACATGCATTTTGAGTATCACCCGGAATTGCTGACGGCCGAACGCCTTTACGGCGACAAATTGAAGTAAAAAAAAGTCATGCTGAATAAAAAAAAAGTCATGCTGAACAAGTTTCAGCATGACGATGTTTTGTCCAGCGCGCTGGATTTTATTTGTTCTTGTTCACAATCCTAGAATCAACTTTTCCGCTTGAAATTTCAATCCATCTTGTCCAAAGCGAAACCTTGTTGTCTTGGTTGAGCGCCGACCAAATTTGGTTTGTCCATTCGTCGATGTTTGATGCGGAGGCTTGAAGCAAGGCCGGCTCTCCTTCAAAACTTGGAAGTGGATTTCCGTCCGACATGTATGTGTGGATGAAGCGCGCCAATCCATTTTGCGGATTTGAATACTTGTAAGTGAAGCGGTTGCAGCTTTCCTTGTTTCCGTTGTCGCTCTTTAAAATCGAAAGAGCAAAGTTGTAGGCGCCGTCTTTGATTTTCATAATGCCGGAAATGCGGGGAGTGAAGTTCGGCGCGTCGGGCTCGAACTCTCGGCCGCGCAAAGATTCTTCAAAAGATTTTCCCTTTGACATTTCTTCGTAAACGGTGTCTGTTTGGTCGCCGTTTGTTACGATTGTAAAATCATTTAACACGCGTACGGGCGAATAAATTATGAGGCTTGGGTCGCTCATTTTTGACGGGTCAAAGGCTTGAGTTTTGATTCCCTCTCCGTCTTGAACAAAAATTCTGTTGCGGCTGTTTTCGCTTCTTCCCATAATAAAGTAGGCGGCGATTGCGTATTTTCCGCAGGCGGATTTTCCTAAAATGATTCCGCGTCCCGGGTAACTGGTTGAAGAAAGTTCTTCGCTTAAAGAAAGTGTTTTCATAAAAAAGAGTATGGCAGATTTTTAAACGAAATTCAATAGACCATAATTCTGTACAAAAAGCGAGTATTGCGATTTTTTTTCTTTGGCGATAGAATGCATTCAACATTAAAGGGAGCTGGAAAAATCCGGCTGAGAGTAGGCTGTGAGCCTTGACCTTGGAACTTGATTTGGGTAATTCCAACGTAAGGAGAAAAATGTTCAACTTTTCTTTGGCCGCCGTTTGTTCGCGCGCGCCGTTTTTTCATTCAATAAAATTTTTTCTTCTCCGCAAAAAGGCTTTTTCTTGCAAGGCTGTGATTTTTGATTTGGACGGCTGCCTTTTGGATTCCCTC
>JAILDQ010000064.1 GCA_024689365.1 Treponema sp.
TTTAGCCATCTTGAGCGCTTCCAAAGTGGGAACGATTCCCTTCTGGTTGCCCTCATCATCGATAAGACGCACTTCCCTGACTCGAATCCGTTCATTGATTCGGGGTCCCTTATTATTGTCTGCCAACTGGCCTCCTCGTGTTGCAAAAAACACACATGTAAATTAAGCGTAAATTAGATTATATCGAAAAAAGCCGCTCTTTGTCTAGTCCTTAAAGCCTTATTTTTTTTCTCTATTGAAAAAAGATAAAATTTTCAATATAATTGTTTTTATGTATTTGTTTTTGTTGCTTTTGTTTCCTGTTTGCCTTGCGATTTGGATTCTATCAAAAGAGGGCTCCAAAAGCGCTTATCTTTTCAACGCTTTTTTGGGATTTATTTTGGCGGCATTTTTTTGCGCCTTCAAGTTTTTTTTCGCGCCCTTTTATTTTTTGACGCCTGACTCGTTCATTAGAAATTTCATCCACATTTTTTTAGAACAGATTCTTTTGCCCCTTGGCGTTTTGACCGCGGCTTTTTTCTTTGTTTTTAAAAAGGACAAGGTTCTTGAGCGCGTTCAAAAAATCTTTCCCCTTTACGCAGGATTTTACGCGGTTTACTTGCCCTTTAGAATTTTAAATGATTCTCTGCCGTATTCCGCTTACGGACTTTTTGCAAAACCCATTTTGTTTTTGCTGATGCTTTTGCTGCTCAACAAGTGCCAGAACTTTTTATTCGTCACGCCGCAAAGGGCTTTGCTTTCTTCCAAACAGGCGCTGCTTTTTTGGTCCGCCTTTGCGCTTTGCCTTCTTTTGCCTGCGGTGATTGAAAGCCTTTGGATTTTGGGAATGAACGCGTTTTTTACAATTCTTTGTGTTTTGATTTATACCGCAGGAACGGTCTTTTGCTTGACAAAAGAATCTTTCGCGGAGAAAGGAGTTTTAAAATGAAAAAATTATTTTTTGCGTTTGCTTTGTCATTCGCTTGCGTCGTGGCTTTTGCCCAAGAGTCTTGGACTCATATGGCCGGCCTTTCTTTTTCGGCTCCCTTTTACTCAATGGAAGTGAAGGGCGACGGAACTAAAAACATTTTCTCTCCGCAAGGAACGGCCCGCTATTTTGGCGCGGCGCCAAACGGTTTTTGCATTTCCGGAACTTTTGGGATGGGGCCTGCTTTTAGCAAAAACTTTTCTTTGGGAGATGACAGCCTTTCCTCGACCGGATTGAGTTTGAGTTTTTCCGCCGGCGCCGGTTACGCTTTTGGAATCACCGACCGTTTTACCCTTGCGGCTCTTGGCTCTTTGTCTCTTGACTGGATGCGATATAAATTCAAGAAGGAAATAAAGGCGGCCACTTCTTATGGCTCTCTTTCTACAGAATGGACCCAAAGCGACAATTTGTTGGCCTTTGGAATTGGCGCCGAGCTTTTGGGCTTTTACAGTTTGACCGATAGAATATCCCTTTTCGCTTCTTTTGCCTTTAGGTTTTTTGACGCCGGCCGCTTGTGGCGCGAAGGAAAAAACGAAGGCCGTTCTTACGACGCGACTTATGACTTGAGAGGAAACTTTTCAATCACGCCTTCTATCGGAGCCACATGGACATTCTAGGGGGAGGCATGAAAATTATGTTTTCTAAAAAAAGTTTTTTGGCTCCTCTTGCGGGCCTTTTTCTCTTGTTCTTTTTCTCTTGCGAGAATTCTGTAAACGAGAACAATATTGTTGGCGTTGGCGGCTACGTTTTTCCTGAAGCGACCGCGGTTTCAAAAAGCTTTGTTTCACAAGTTTATATGTATGACGGCTCAAGGGTGTTTTCGGTCACGACTTATTATCTAAAAGAATGGGAATCTGTTCCCTTCTTGAAATTTGACGACGTTTGCAAGCTCATCGCCAGCTTTAACGGAAGAGGCTATGTTCCTAGCGTTGAAGGAAGCCTTTACAAGTATAATTATGATTCCGCGAAGACGGCTGCTTTGATCAGCGCCGGCTGGAACAGCGCTTGGGATAGCGACACTTTGTATTTTGACGTGGACAATCAAACGGTTTATAGCGATGACTTCACCCGCATTATAAGTTCCGTTAATCTC
>JAILDQ010000072.1 GCA_024689365.1 Treponema sp.
TGCCGGCAACTCTTGGATAATCGAGTCCGTCGCTCCCGGCACAAAAAATTAGTTTTTTAGCCATTTTTCTGCTGAATCGATTGGCGCGGCTGGGATAAAAAAAACAGGACTTCCCAACAGCAACACTGCCAAGAAGTCCTGCCGTCCAGCAAGCTGGACATCGGAGAGAGTTTATCAGCTTATTTACAAGCTTGAAAATAATATACTGTTATCAATAAAAATAGTCAATAGAATTGAATGAATAAAAAGCGCTTTTTGAAAGTTTTTTTTAATTAGTTGAAAAAATCCACTAAAAAACGCGCAATCGTTTGTATGATATAGGGTGGAGGAAAATATGGCGAAAAAAAATTCGATAGTTTTCAAGTGTTCGGAATGCGGTTGCGTTCAGCCAAAATGGTTGGGCCGTTGTCCTGAATGCGGCCAATGGAACACCTTGCAGGAATGCATAGAAGATCCCCACGCTGTCGCGGCGGCCTTGCGGGGTCCAAATTCGGCGCAAATGGCAAAGCCTGTTCCTTTGTCAACAATACAAGCGGCGGAAGGCGAGCGCCTTTTGAGCGGAATCGACGAGTTTGACAGAGTTTTGGGCGGAGGCGCCACAAAGCGCAGCGCCATTTTGCTTGGCGGCGAGCCTGGAATCGGAAAGAGCACCCTTTTGATTCAAGCGGCGGCAAACATAAGCGCGTCCCAAAGCGGGCCTGTCTTGTATGTAAGCGGCGAGGAATCTGCGTCGCAAATAAAGGGCCGCGCGGACCGTTTGGGCCTGGACACTTCCAAAATAGAAATCTTGTGCGCGACCCGCTTGGAAGACACCCTTTCGGCGCTGGACAAGTTGAATCCAGCCTTTGTGGTGGTGGATTCGATTCAGACTGTTTATTCTGTGGAAGGCGGAATCATTCCCGGAACAGTGAACCAACTAAAATATTGCTCAAACGAGTTGATTGGCTGGGTAAAGGAGCGCGATTCTGTTTTGGTTATGACCGCCCATGTCACAAAAGACGGAAACATCGCAGGCCCTAAAGCGCTTGAGCACATGGTTGACACCGTTCTTTCCTTTGAGCGCAACAACGACGAAACTCGTTTTTTGCGGGCCATGAAAAACCGCTTTGGCTCGGTTGACGAGCTTGGCATTTTTGAGATGGGGCAAAAGGGCTTGCTTCCGGTAAAAGACCCAAGCGCGATGTTCATAACCAGGCGCGACGGAGACCAACCGGCCGGCGTCGCTTGCGCCGCGGTTTTTGAAGGAAGCCGAGTTTTTATGGTGGAAATACAGGCGCTTACCGTTCCCGCAAAGGCTTCTTTAAGCCGAGTTTATTCCGAAAAAATCGACAGCGCGAGGGTAAGCCGAGTGGCCGCCGTTTTGGAAAAGAGGGTTGGCCTTCGTTTTAGCGACCAAGACATTTACGTTAACGTTGCGGGAGGAATTCGCCTTACAGAAAGCGCGATTGACGCGGCTTTGGCGGCCGCCTTGTATTCAGCCCGAACCGACATGCCTTTGCCAAACGGCAGCGCCCTTGTCGGCGAGCTCAGCTTGGCTGGAGAAATCAGGCCTGTTTCAAGAATCAAGCAAAGGGTAAAGACCGCAAAGAGCTTGGGCTACAATAAAATTCTCAGCCCGGAAAAATGCGAGGGCGCCATTCTTGTTCAAAATGTAAAGGATTTGGTCAAGGCCGTATTTACGAAAAAAGCGACATGATTTTGGTGCTCAATTCCTTTACGATTGTGGCTCCGGCCGCGAAAGTTCCGATTGAGCTTCCCAACGATGAAAGGACAAAGACCAAAAGCACGCGCGTGATTCGGTTTTTGTAAAAGCCCTTTAATGTGGCCGCGTCGTCGGTGAGGCTTTCCATGTCCTTTACCTTCGGTTTTTTTACAACGGCTTGAACGATTCCTGTCAAAAAGCCCACGCCGATTAACGGGCACAAGGAAGTGATTGGCGCTCCCAAAAAGGCGGCCAAAATTGTTATCGGATGTCCGGCCGCGATTGTCGTTCCGATTGCCGCCAAAAGGCCGTTCCAAATTATCCAAGAGCCGACGAATTGGCCGCCCATCTTTTTTCCGCCAAAGTAAAAGCCAAGAGCGATGAGCGCGACTATAATCGCCGGAATTGTCCAGCCAAGAATTTTCGAGCCGATTCCTTTTGGCGGAACTTCTGAGATTGCGTCTGTGTTTGTGTCTTCCGAACCGGCGGCGATGGCTTCCAAATGTTTTTGAACGCCAGGAAGGTGGCCCGCTCCCAAAACCGCGGTTACGCTTTGCGCTTTTTGTCCGGAAGAATTTTTGCATTCCCAAATTCCGCAAGCCAAGTAGCGGTCGCGTTCGTCAATCAAAACTTCTTTTACGGTCGGCAAGAATTCAGAAAGCTCTCCCATCATTGAATCCATTTCGTTTTCTTTTTTAAGGGATTCGATTTCGTCCGCGCTCACTTCCTCTTTGCTGAAGGCTGAAGAAATCAAGGCCGCCAACAATTTGCATTTTCCCCAAAATGAATTTTTGGCCCACGCTCGGTTCAAAGTCACTTTTATCGGGCGGTCAACCAATTCAAACGGAATCTTTTTTTCTTCCGCCAAATCAATCGCCGCGCGCATTTCGTCGCCTGGCTTTACGCCTACGTTTTGGCCCATTCGCTTTTGGAAGGAGCTCAAAATTAGGTTCGCCAAAATCAAAAGCGCCTCGCCTCGCTTCAAGACCTTTACTATGTCGAGTTCCCGATACTTGTCGGGATTTGTCATCGCGTCGTAGCGGCCCGAGTCCAATTCAACGCCCAAGGCTTCCGGCGGATTGCTGGAAATTTCATTTTTGACTTCTTCCACTGATTCCGGCGAAACGTGGGCGGTTCCAATCAAAACGATTTTTCGGCCGTTAAGCTCAAGAATTTTTCTTGTTGATGTAGATTCCATTTTTTGTTTTCCTAGATTTTTTTTCAGCCTATTGTTGCTTGACTTTCCATTCAGCAAGCCTAAATTCAAAGAACATAGGGCTTTGAAGGGCGGCCACTTCGTTGTACATTTTTTTTGACAATTCTTCATGGCCCTTTATTTCATCGTAAAGGCCCATGTAAAAGGACATCTTTCCTTTTTTTGTTGAATTGTCCTCTTTTATGATTTTTTGAGCTATGAGATTTTCCGCGTTGCTCGGGCCCAAGTCGTGGTAAAGACGAAGCATCAAGTATTCCAAAGACTCGCGGTCGCTGTATTGCTTCATCACTTTTTGAAGGAAAGGCTTTACCTCAAACGCGCGCTTTGACTTGTACATGCAGGCCGCGATGATTAGCGGATACGAAATGCTTTTTGGATAATACGAGTAGGCCTTTTCAAACGACGCGCGCGCTTCGGCGTAATTTTCCTCGTGCCAAGCCAAAATACCCAAGGCTTCGTAGGCAAAGTAATATTTTGGATTTGTCTTGATTACCATTCGGTAGTCTTCCAAGGCTTTTGCGTAAAGGTTTTGCTCGTCGTAAAGGCCGCCCCTGTAAGCGTATGCCAAAAAATAATTGGGGTCGATTTTTATCGCGCTTGTCCAAGCCTTTTCCGCCTGGTCGAATTTTCCGCGCATTCTTGAATAAGTTCCCAAGTCCATGTAAAAGTCGTAGCCGTTTGGATTGAGTTCGATGGCTTTTAAAACGCTTTCTTCCGCCTTCTTGTAGTTTTCGTCTTCGGCGTAAAGCTTTCCGATGTAAGCGTAGGCGGTCGCGTTGTTGGGGTCAAGAAGCAAAATTTTATTGAAGGCTTTTCTTGAGTCTTCGATTTTGTTCAAATAGTAAGAAGTCTGGCCGTAGCCAAAAAGCGCGTCCTGGTTGTTTTCGTCGCCCTTTAGCGCTGTCATATAATAGGCGCGGGCTTCCTTGTAGTGTTTTTTCAAAACCTTTTCGCCGCCCAATTCAACGTTGGCGCTGGGATTTGTCGGGTTGATGGCAAGAATTTCCTTTATCGCGGCGCTTTTTGCCGAAGCGTTTTTGGAAGCTTTTGCCAAGAGCATTTTCATTTCCTTCACTTCCAAGTCTGAGGAATCATTTTGCTCCAATTCAGAAATCAATTTTTGCGCGTCGGCGTTTTTTCCCGCGCTGATTAAAAGGGAAGCCTTGAGTTTTTGCAAATCCCTGTTCGCCTTGAGCGATTCCGGCATTGTGTCAAAAAGGGCCAACGCGTTCTCCAACGAGCCGGCTTGAAGGGCCGCCTGCAATTTTAGGGCAAAGCCGGCTTCTTGCGACTGGGCTTTTGCGCTATTTGTCGTTTGTCCTTTTTGGTCTTCTGAAATTGAAAGTTCGGCCGAAAACAATGAGGCGGCCAAAGATGCGCAGATTGCGAACGCCAAAAAGTGTTTAGTGAGTTTCACAGCAAATTCTCCATTTATGTATATTATTTTGATTATATCATAAAACGCTCTTGAATTTAAGCGCTTTTTGGAATAAAATCTTCTATTATGCTTAAAAATTCCATTCGAAAAATATTTGGACTTTTAATCCTTTACGCCGTTTTTATTGTCGGCATTTTTGTCATTCAGTTTAGAAGCGACTCTATAATAAGAAAAAACATTAGGCTTATGAGGGTTACGCTCTCGGAGACAGAAAACGAAAGCGGCCAGAGCCTGTTGAAAAACACTTTCCAGCTTTCTTTTAACGGCCTTTTGTTCAGCGGCGACGACAAAAATCCTGTCACTTACACTGACGAAAATTCAAATGAAATTCCAGTAAGCCTTCTTTCCCTTGACGAAAGCGATCCCCTTGCGTACGGCCTTAATTTTACGGACGGCGTTCGCCTGACTTTTTCTTTGAGCGAGGATTCTGACTCCGCCTCTTTGTGGATTGCGGCCGAAATGCCGGACAAGGCAAATTCCGTAAACCTAAACTTCGCCCCTTACACTGGATTTTCAATCAGCGAGCAAAAATCAAAAACGGCGGTTTTTTCAGGAAAGACAGACTCTTATTCTTTGATAGCGCCCGCCTTGTTGGATAGAAAAATTTCCTTCCAAAAGAATTCAAAGTCCGCGCATTATTCAATGATGACAAAGCAGAGCGAGTTTAGGCTTGACGCGATTGACGACTTGGCTTTCGCTTCCAAAGACATCTACGATCAAACCTTAGCCTCTTTGAGAAGCCATATCATAAATTCCTTCTTGTCTTCTTTGCAAAACAACGCGAACTTCGCCGTTTCTGTTTCGGAACAAACTGTGATTTCCTTTGTGGCCGCAATGGCGGAAGCGGGACGCTACAACGAGGCTTTGAACGCGGTTCCTGAATCTTTCGTAAAAGGAAACCGAAGAACTTATTTGTCGGCGCCTTACTTTGGCTCTATGTCCGATATGCTTCCAACGCTTACAATGCAAATTGAAAATTTGAACAACATGATTTTGCGCGCCGTCCAAGAGCGCAGCCTTGACATTTGGACTGTGGACAATTTGGCGCCTTACATGTACACGCAAGGAAATCGCGGAAACGTCGCCTTGCTGGCCTCTCTTCCCGCTTCGATGACTGAATTGAATTTGACGGTAAACCAAGCCGCTGGAATCTTGCGCTCTTGGGTTTTCTTCCAGTCGCAAAATTCTTCGATGGCAAAGCCTTTGGAGCCTGTCCTTGAATTGTGCGCGCAAAGAATTGTTCAGGCTTGTTCGCTTGACGGCGAAAAAGTTTTGTTGATAGAAAATGACGCGCCTCTTTCTGTCCTTATGGCGGCTACGGCTGGCGACGCGCTTTTGAGCTACGGAAAGCTTGCCGGCCAAAGCGCTTTGGAAAACTGCGGCTACTTGATTGTCAACTCTTACGCCGGCGACACGGCCGCCTTGGACTTGCGCTCAATGGCGGAATTGTATCCGGTGGTGGTTCATCAAAATGCCTATTATCCGCATTATGTTTTGCTCAAAACAATGGAAGCGGAAAATGTTTGGGCTTGGACCATCGCTTCCAACTTGAATTATTCTCGCGACGAAAACCTTACGATTTCTCTTAACGTGGAATTCCCTGTCGGTCTTTCGCATTACATGTTCGTTCGCGGAATCAGTCCCTTCTTGCGCATTCAAATTTACAACATGGACTTCCGCACCGATCCGCGCTTTGAAATCTACAATTCATCCGGCTACATCTATCGTTCAGCCGCCCAGTGCTTGCTTCTCAAATCCCGCCATCGCGACCAAAACGAAGTTGTCCGCCTCTTCTACCGCGACATTCCTGAAGAGGAAGAAAGCGAAGAAGCCGTTGAGTCTGAATATTTTGAGCAATAAGTTTTTGGGAAAAAATTATGCCGTTGAAAATCATTTCCGGGGACATTACTAAATGCGATGTTGACGCGATTGTGAACGCGGCAAATTCTTCTTTGCTTGGCGGCGGAGG
>JAILDQ010000087.1 GCA_024689365.1 Treponema sp.
GCCTCTTGGGCCTTTTCGCTTGCCTTTTCAGCCTCGCGCTCCTTGATGTCAACCATTTGCTTTCTGTCGTCGATGTTCTTTCCTTCTTCCTCTTTCATTGAATCGACAACTTCTTTGTCGCTGATGACGCTTGTGTCAACCGCGCTAAGTCCGCCGGAAGAATCTGAAACAGGAATCACGATTTGAGAGGCGCCCGGCCATTCAGAGTATTTTGTCGAAAGACCGCATTTTTCGCCTGAAAGGTTGTTCAAAACAACGTCCTTGTATTTTGCCTTAAATGCGTCAAGGTTCTTTCTGTAAACGGCGTTGTAAACCGTTACAAAAGTCGCGATTGTCTCCGCGTCGGCCTCGCTGTAAGAGTAGGCGGCTGACAAATATGAAGCGATGATGTGCCTTAAGTTTCGGATGTGGTCAACCTCGGCGTTGGCTCCCAAAATCAAAATGTCGGCGTCAAGCTTTTCTTTTGTTTCAGGATCGATGGCGTGAATAACAAAGTATTTGGCCTGGTTTCCCGCGCTGGCGGCCTTTGTGGAATCCTTTCCGATTTCCTTTCCAAGGTCAGAGCCAATTCCCTTGATTGCCTCAAGGGTGTCAATCCTGGCGTGCGGGCCTGTGTAGTTTTCAAATTCGATAGTCTGCGAAACAGACTTCAATTCCTCTTCGTCTACCTGGGCGGCGAAAAAGGTCGCGGCCGCAAAAATCGCCAAGGCCGCTGCAAAAGCAAATCTTTTCATCATACACTCCGTTGTTTTTCTCAATGAAAAACGATTTAATTATTATAGCGCTAGTCTTTCAAAAAAACAAGGGAAAGCCGCTATAGTTTTAATTCAGCAAGCTTTTCGTAAACCCTTCTGGCCTCTTCCTTCGTAGACTTAGGATATTGGGGAAGCTGCAAGTTTGAAAGAATCTTCAAGCCTTTTTTCACAATTACGGGCCGACCCATAAAGCGGCAAAGGGAGTACAAGGCCTTGCACGCTTCCTGCAAAAGAGCCTCTTGGTTTTTAGGGGCGGCCGCGCAAAGCTTTTCAACCGCGTCAATCAAGTCTCCGTCGGGGTCGTATCCGCATTCCTGGACAGACTTGAGGGCCGGAATCAAAACGCTTTCGTCCTTTGTTGAATTCAATGTCCGAGCCAAAAGGCTTGCCGCCTGTCCGCTTGCGAAAAAGCCGAGGCTGGAAATAACGGCGGTCTCCTGGCTCAAAGAATATGAATAAAGCTCGTCGCTGTTTATCGAGCCTATCGAGCCGCCCAAACTGTTTTGGCTCATGATTCTTTCAAAGTAATGGCTTAGAATCGCGTTCGCGTCATGCAAAAATATCTTTTCTTCCGAACCGTAAAGGCCTTTTTTCAAGTCTTCCTGCCTTCCGCTTGAAGAGGCCAAGAGGCTTCTTGCGTGGTCGTCGCTTATTCCCGTCAAAAAATTCTTGTAGTCCTGGCGCCTGCCCGCCGGCGCTTTTTCGTTAGGCATGTCCCTTGTCAAACGCCAGCCAACAAGGCTCCAGTTTTTTGAAGTCAAGATTATGTTTCCGCCGCCGTACATTACATAGTCCCAATTGAGCTTTTTTGTCTTTGGGGGATGAAGGGCGCCGCGGATTTTCTTTCCGTCAAGGGAATGAAGAATCGATTGCTTTGCGTTGGAGAGAAAAAAGCCCTGGGAGCAAATCTCAAAGCTTTCCAAGCTTGTCATTTGGCCAGAGGAAAATGAGCTTAGAAGAGAGCCGTTTTTTGCGTTCACCACCTGGACTTTTGTTCCTGACGCGCCGGGGGAGGCAATCGCGATTTTGTCAGCGTCCGAAAGGCTTTTAAAAAAAACTTTTTGTCCAAGGGCCAAATCCTTGGAAACCCATTTTGACTGGGCTTCGCTTGAGCCTGAAACGGAACAAAGGCCCAGGCTTCCGTCAGAAAAACAAAGCATGACGCCGTTTTGAGCGCTAAAGGCTTCCGTGACTTTTCCGGCAAAAATTATTTTTTCAACGATTTCGCCAAAAGGGCTTAGCCTAACCGCGCGGCTTTTTGAATTTTCAAGGCCCTCCAAAAATAGCAAAAGGCTTCCGTCGTCCAATTCCTTTGGCGAAAGGTTGGGGTCAAGGCCCTCGCTTTTAACCTTCCATTTTTGAACGCCGTTCATTCCAAAGCAAGCGGCGCAATCTTTTCCAAAAACAAAGACCCTGCCGTCACGGCCCGGCAAAGGCTTGAATTTCGCCTCAAAGTCCAGGGGCTTTTGCCAGAGAGCCAAGCCGCTGGGATTCAAAAGGCAAAGCTTTTTGTTCCTCAAAACAAGAAAGGCAAAGTCGTCCTGGTCCAAGGCCGCCAAGGATGTCGCCGCGGCGGGAAGGGGCATTTGCCACAAAACCTTGCCCCTTTGGCTAAAGGCGCAGGCCATTTTTCCGCCGGTCAAAACCATCCAGCCGTAAGAGTTTTTCATGGGCCTGCAAATCGCCGGGCCGCTCAAAACCGAAAGCCAGGAATACGACACCTTTCCCATGTCAAGGTCCGCGACAAGGCTTTCTGCCTGGCCAAAGGATTTTGCCGCGCAAAAGGAAAAAACGAGCGAAAAAAGGAAAAAACGCCTTAATTTGTCTACAAAATTATACAAAAATCTCTCCAAAAAGGTCTAATTTAATATACAAGTTATCAAAGTTTCTAGGTGGCTTGTCTGCGGATAAAAATCCAAAAGCCTAATGTCCTCAATTTTGTAGCCGGCTTCCTGCAATCTTTGAATGTCGCGCGCTTGCGTGCTTGGATTGCACGAAAGGTATTTTACGACAGGAATCCCGCTCTTGCAAAGCCAGTCCAAGGCCTCTTTTTCAATTCCGCTTCTGGGCGGATCTACAATCGCGGCGGAAAAATTTCCCTCGCGCTCCACAAAGGAGGAGGCGTGCTTTTTTGCGAATTCCGCGCCGCTTATGCCATAGCTTTCGTGCTTTTTACCGGCCATGTTTTGTTCCGCAAAGACCATTGAGCCGCGGTTTCGCTCGACCATCACGACGTTTTCAAAAGAATCGGCCAAAAAGACGCTGAAAGTTCCCGCCCCGGAATACAAGTCCAAGACGTTTTTGCCGGAAATTCCTTGCGTCAAAAGGGGAATCGTCTTTTCCAAAACCTCAATGTTGGACTGAAAAAAGCCCTGGGCGTCAAAGAAAATCTTTTTTCCGCAAAGCTCGATGCAAACAGGGCATTGCTCCTCTTGGCTTATTCCCTCAAAACGGGGCCTGATGTATTTTTTTCCCCGCTTTTTCTTTTCGCTCGCGCTCATTTTTTTGTAGGCCTTCAGGTCTCGGCCTGACTCTCTTTCCATCGTTATTGAAAGCTCAGGCTCGGCCTTTTCGTTTCCAAAAAGGTTTCCGCGGCCCCTTGGCCTTTCTTCCATCGGAACGCTTTTGAACCATTCGTTTATTTTTGGAACGGCGACAGGACAATTTTGGATGGGAACAATATCGTTCGAGCCCCTGCCTTCCATTCCGCCGTCGTTAAGCTGAAAGCGGCTTCTATAGCCAAGGGGCGAGCCTTGAACCGTTTGTATTTGAGGAATCTTGACTCCGGCCCTTTCCATAAGCTCCGCAAGGATTCCCTTTTTCAATTCAGTCTGAAATTGAGCCTCTATGTGCATCATGTTGCAGCCGCCGCATTTTTGGTAAAGGGGGCAGGGAGGCAAAACTCTTTTTGGGGAGGCCTCCAATATTTTCACGATTTTGCCTTCGTCATAGTCGCGAAAGCTTTTTGTGATTTCTATCTCTAATTTTTCGCCCGGAATGGCAAAGGGAACGAAAACATTTTTGCTGTCGATTTTTCCCAAACATTTTCCGCCAAAAACCATCTTTTCAGGCTCAATAACTCTTGATAAATTCATAAGAAACAGTATAATAGCATATTATCATCGGAGTTGCAATTATGACGACAAACAGTTTTTATCAGACAATGAAAGACGGAACTGAAGTTCACGTTATGCGTTGGATTCCTGACGGAGAAATCAAAGGCCTCGTCCAGCTTAGCCACGGCATGAGCGAGCACAGCTTGAGATACGACAAATTGGGCTGCATCTTCGCCGAAAACGGCTGGGTTCTTTGCGCCCACGACCACAGGGGCCACGGAAAGACCGCCCAAAAGGCCGAGGCCAACGGAACCGGTAAATTCGGCTACTTGGCTGATAAAGACGGATTTGAAAAAGTCGAGGAAGACTTGCTTGAAGTTGTCCTTAACCTTAAGGCCGACTTTCCGCAAAAAAAATGCTTTTTAATCGGTCATTCTTTCGGTTCTTTTGTAGCCCAACGCTTCATCGAAAAAAACGGCGATGAAATTGACGGCGTAGTTTTGTGCGGAACCGCAGGCCCAAGGCAAGGCATGATGGGCTTTGGAAAATTCGCTTTTGGCCTGAACGCCCTTTTGTTCGGAAAAAAGCACAGGGCGCGTCTTGATTACGAGCTTTCCTTTATGGGCTACAACAAGAGGGTTCCAAAACCCCGCGGCGAAAACTCAAATTGGCTCAGCAAAAATGAATTCAACGTTCAAATGTACAAGGCCGACCAATGGTGCGGCATTATGCCTACCGCGGAATTCTTTTGCGAGCTTGCGAAGGGCCTTTACGAAACCCACAAGGCAAAATCGATGAAAATGATTCCTCAAAACCTTCCCGTTTACTTCATATATGGTTCCGACGATCCGGTCGGCGACTACGGAAAGACCATCAAAAAGCTCATTCAAATCTACAAGGCCAACGGAATGACAGACGTAAGCGAAAAGGTCTGGCAAGGCGACCGCCACGAGATTTTCAACGAGCTTGACGGCGACCAAGTCATCAACGACACGCTAAAATGGATCGCCGACAGGGCGTCTTGACGCGACAAGGCCTTTTTTGCTAGAATGGCGCCATTGTGTTGTACCGCTACGGAAAAGACAAAAACGGACGCCCTATAAAAAAGGCCATTGTATATACTAAAGAAGAGCATAAAATTCCACTTAACAAAATCGACCCCGACGCGATAGGAATAGTCCGCCGCCTAAAGGACAGCGGCTTTTCGGCCTATATCGTTGGCGGCGCCGTGCGCGACCTTATTTTAGGAAACAATCCAAAAGATTTTGACATAACGACAGACGCGACTCCGTCTAAAATCAAAAGAATATTCAGAAATTCCCGCATAATCGGCCGCCGCTTCCGCTTGGTCCACGTTTTTTTTGGCCCGAAGATTTTTGAAGTGAGCACCTTTCGTTCGACGGCGGAAGGCTCAATCGGAAACGACTTTGGCTCGATGGACGAAGACGTTATGCGCCGAGACTTTACCTTGAACGCGCTTTACTACGACCCCTTGCAGGAGCAAGTGATTGACTACGTTGGGGGAGTGCGCGACATAAGAAAGGGACTTTTAAAGCCCGTCATTCCCTTGGACAGAATTTTTGTTGAAGACCCTGTTCGCATGCTCCGCGCGGTGAAATATTCGGCCACCACCGGCTGCAAGATGAGCTGGACTCTTCGCCATAAAATCAGAAAATCAGCAAGCTTGCTTTCTCCCGTTTCTCCTTCAAGGCTGACGGAGGAAATGCTAAAAATCATAAATTCAGGCCACGCCTTTGACATCGTGAGCGAAGCCTTGGACACAGACTTGTACATGTCCTTGCAGCCTTCGGCCACTGAGTTTATGTTCGGCGACAAAAAGTTTGAAAAGTCCTACATGCAAAACTTAAAGAGGCTTGACGCCCTTAACGTGATTGAAAAAGACGCCCGCCTTGGAAAAAAACTTGTCTTCTTGATAAAGGATTTTATCCTTACCTTGACAGACTGGAAAAAAGAAATAGAAAAAAAATCTTCGGCGGGCGAGCTTTACGTAAAGACTTGGGACCAGTGCCGGCATTTTGTTTTGCCCATCAATCCCCAGCGAACGGAATTGGAATACGCCATAAGAAGCGTTTTGCGCGAAATCGGAGTTAACATTCGCCTTCCTAAAATTGACGGAAAGACGGAAGCCCTTTCCAGCTCAAAAAAGCCCCGCCACAGAAGAAGAAAGAGAAATCCCCAAGTCAGGGAAGAAAGCGCGGCCCTCTAAAGAGCCTGTCATTTTGTGATTTTGTCGATTATTATGCTCACTTCCTCAATCAAGATTCCAGTGAACTTTTCGATGTTTTCGATTATGTATTGCTGGAGCTTGTAAACCTCTCCAGTCAACTGCTTTCCAAAGGGAACGTCAACGGTTATTATGATTCTGTAGCCGCGCGAATTTGTCTTTATCGTGATTTTCCTCACCCTGATGTTTTGGTCAAATTCTCCGACGCAATGCATTGTCATTTGCGTGAGCGCGGCTTCGGAAATGGAGACGCGGCCTTTTTTTGAAAACTCGGGCCTTACGACGGATTTTTCAAAAACTTCTTTTCCGGAATTCCTTCTTAGGATTTTTGAAATGGGCCCGCTCTTGCTAAAAAAGACCTTCATCGAATCGTAAAAGATTTGCGGATAGTTTCTTTTTATTTCTATCGAGGGAACAGGAATGACATGCTTTCCTTCGATTTGCCTTGAGCGGATGGCCTTGTCGATTTCTTCGCGGGTGGCGATGTCTTCGATTTTTATAACGTTTTGAGGCGGAGGAAGCTGAAGGCGGGTGGCGATTTTCACCGCCATTTTTTCGGAAGTTCCGATCAAGAGAATCTTTCTGAACTTGTTCTCCCTGATTTTAAGCGCTATTTCGTCCCTGTGCTCTTTGTCGTCAAAGACGGCCACGCGAACCGCGCCCATGTATGTTTTTTCGCTCTTAGCTGATTTTCCGCCTATGATTTTGTCGTCCATAATCAAAAGGCCGTCGTCAATGATGGCGGGAATTCCGTACTTTTGGGCGAGCAATTTTGCCTTGAAACTTTTTCCAGTTCCGCTTTCGCCGACAAGGGCGTAGACTTGAATGTTTTTAAATTTGTTTAAAAAATCGGATAACTCCATTAAAATTTATTTTAGCGCGGTTCCTTAAAAAAATCAAGAAAATCTTGCGGCTCTTCGGCTTGAATGAAGGGCGGAAGGCCCAAATCGTTTGGCGGAAAAGCCATTTTCATCGACTTAAGGTAAAAGCGCGGCCCTTGCTCTCCGTAGTTTTTGTCGCCCAAAAGCGGAAAGCCGTGAAAGGCGCTTTGAGCCCTTATCTGCCTTTTTCTTCCTGTAAATATTTGGTATTGAACCAGGGTAATTTCCTTGCCGTTATAAAAGCCTTTTTTTAAGGGACTTGCAAGAGTCTTTGCCTTCGCTCCCTTTAGGCCTTTTTCCTCGCGATCGCCGGCCAAGGCTTGGGGCGTGTAAAAGCCTTTTTTTTCAGAATCCTCTTGAATCAAAAGCTCGTCTTCCCACAATTCCTCTTTTTCAAGGCGGCCGACGGCAATTCCCCAATAGTATTTTTGGATTTTTCGCTCGCGAAGATTTTGGCTGAACCAACGCGCTCCCTCCAAAGATTTTGAAACCGCCAAAAGGCCTGAAGTTCCCTTGTCCAAACGATGAAGAGGAGCCGAGACAAAGGAAATCGAGGAATTTTTCACGCCCGCAAAATATTCGGCGATTGAGCCCGGCCCGTGGACAGGAAGGCCCGCCGGCTTGTCGATGAAAAGAAGGCTATCGTTTTCAAAAACGATTTTGTACGGAATTGGCCTTTGAAGGGCGGAAGGGTCAGGACTTTCTTCCTCAAGCAAAAAAGAGGCCGCGCTCAAAAGGTCGCCCTCTTGGGTTACATATGAAGCCTGGGCTTTTTTCCCGTTCACTTTGACAAGGCCTTTTCGCAAGGCGCTTAATATTTGCCCCTGGGAATTTTGGGCCAAAAGCTTTCGCAAGAGGCGGTCAAGGCGTCGTTGAGCGTCGTCAGGCCCTAATTTCCATTCCTTTCGTTCCATAATTATTTTGATTTTAGCGCAAAGGACCTTTGTCATCAACTCTTGAAAAAGAAAAAGAATTGCGCTATTATAGTTGAATGTTTTTTGGAAAAAAAGTTTTTGCGGAAATTTTCTCGAACCCAGTTTTTCAAGCCTGCTTGTTCAGTTGGTTTTCCGCCCAATTCATAAAAACCATAATTGGACTTTTTTCCGGAAGAATTCATTCCCTAAAAGCTTTGGCCGAAAGCCTCGTTTGGAGAACAGGCGGCTTTCCTTCAAGCCACACAGCCCTTGTAACAACCTTGACCACCTGCGTCGGCTTTAGGTCCGGCCTTTCCAGCGACGTTTTCATGCTGTCCTTTTGCTTTTTGATGGTCACCATCAGGGACGCTTTGGGCGTGCGCCGCGCTTCCGGCCTGCAGGCCAAAAAACTCAACGAACTTGGAAACGAACTTTCAAACAAAAAAATGATTGAATACAAGCCCATAAAGGAAATCCTTGGCCACCGTCCGATGGAAGTTGTCGTCGGAGCGATTTTGGGATTTTTCATCGGGCTGGGATTCGCGGTTTTATAATTTATGGAGCGCTTTAAGAAATTCGCCGCGCCGGCTTTGGCCGCCCTTATAATTTTTCTCGCGATGTTTTTGCTAAAGAGCGTTCCCGCCTCAAAGCTTTGGAAAGGCTACACGACACTAAGCGTTCCAGCAAACATCGACTCGTCTTTGGTTGAAAAAATTTTAAGCGAAGAAAATTGCGCAGGCTTCATTTCATTGCAAGGCCAGCCAAAGGATTTTTCCGGCGATTACGAGCAAAGAAAAAGCCTTTATTTTTTTGACAAGGAAAAGGAATTCAAGCTTTACTACATTCCGGACAATTTAACAAAAGAAGCGGGAAGGGCGGCCCAGCGCTTGCAGTCGGACTACAAAATAAACGCTTTTATGGGAAGCCAAGCGGTTTTCTCAAGGCTGCCTTTTTTGGTTTGCCTAATAGCTTTCGCGCTTTTTTTCTTTTATTCAGAAAACAGGCTTGTTTTTTTAGCCGCCGCTTTTCCCGGACTTTTTTACGCTTTTTGCAATCCTTATTACGGTTCTGCCGCTTCTGTCTGCCTTGAATTTTACGCCTTCTTCCTTGGCCAGCGCCTATGGCGAAGAAAAGGCGCCTTGCAGGTTTTGACAAGCAACTTTTACATTCTCTTGTTTTGCGCCGCGGCATTCCTTCTTTCAATGTCGGCCGGCTTCAAGCGCTCGGTTCTTTTCATGCTGAACCTGATTTGCGCCTTCAGCCTTTTGCTTTTGTTTTTCAACCTTCAGATTCATTTTGAAAAAAAAGCCCGCTTTTTGCCCTTGTACATAAGAAACGCAAAAAGGCTTGGCTCGATGACTCGCGCGAACTTAAAGAAAGCCTTTTTTGTTTCGGCGGAGATTTTTTTGCTATTCATTTTTCTTTGCGCGGGAACGAATTTCCTTTCCTCGTCGGGGAAAAAGGACTTGCTCTTTCCGGCTCCAAAAGACTATAATGGACAAGCGGGAGACTTTCCAACTTTGGATGACTACTTCGCCAACAAGTGGAACCTTCTCGCGGCCCCTTACAGGTCTCTCAACAAAAAATCAGGCGGCATTCCAAACGAAGGCGACACAATAGAGATGACCCATTATAAAAAAACAGGCAAGGGAATTGAAAGCCGCCGCGAAATCATATACACTTACGACAAGGCATTTAAAAAGGAAGCCGCGGACGCTCTGGAAAAATCAGATTTTCCATATTTGGAAAAAGTTTGGAAGGCTCAAGAAAAAAACTTTTCTGTCGGATATTCCGCGGGCGCTTCCGAAAGCGCGGGCGCGGGTCTAGTCGCGGCGCTCTTGTTAGGAGCGCTTCTTCCTTTTTTCGCGGCCTTGCGCTATATTTTAATTCTAAGACGGGGAAAATATGAGGCTTGATTTTAGCATAAAGAAAAAAAACGCGATTCAATCCATAACCACAGCATTTTTGCCTCGAAAGGTTTTGATACCCTTAAAGCAAGAGAACGGCGTTTTGTGCGCTCCCCTTGTAAAAGCTGGTGACAGGGTTCAAGAAGGCCAAGTGATCGCTGAAGCGTATTCAGCCAGTGATTCCGCAAAGATCCATTCTTCGATTCCTGGAATAGTCCTGGGCGTAAAAAAATGTTCGGAATATGACGGCCGATACGGCGACGCGATAGAGATAAAATTGAGCGGCCAGTTTTCGCATATCGGAAAGAACGCCCGCTCATTCGATTGGCTATCTTGGGGAGCTTCTTCAATTTTAAACCGCATCAGCGTTTTGGGAGTGGTGAACAATTTCTCTTTGAGAGAGTCCACATCCCTTTGCGCCGACATAAAAAAAGCTAAGGATTTCTCCGACTCAAGAATTTTTGTCCGCCTCTTTGACGAAGATCCGTCTTGCCAAACAGACTTGGCGCTCGCAAAATCCCAGTTTGAAAAAATCTTGACTGGCGTCGAGATTATAAAAGAAGTGATGAAGCCAAAGGAAATCGTTTACGCCTACGCAAAAAACGACACGCAGATCCAAGTGAAGCTTATGGCGTTGAAGGAAGACGAAAGCAACGTTTTCATTCCCATTGACACAAGGCTTTATCCATGCGGAAAGAAAGCGACGTTGGCCGAAAAATTAAAGAAGCAATGCAAACTGCCGGAAGACGAGAGAACGATTGTCGAAAGGTCTTTGTTCGTTGACGCGACCACGCTTGCCATTTTCGCGGACGCTTTGGTTTACAACGTTCCGGTAGAGCGCGTGTATGTAAACGTTTACGGAGACTGCTTAAAGTCAAGCGCAATCTTGAAGGTTTGCGTCGGCGAAAGCTTTTTGAACCTCGCAAAGCAGCTGGGCCTTGATTCTAAAAAAATCGGCAAAATCGTGGTCAACGGCGTTATGAGAGGCTTTTCCGTTCCGTCGCTTGAAACTCCGGTTTCAAAATCCGTAAAGAGCGTGGCCTTCATTTCAAAGACAGATTTGGCGGATTATTCAAGCGCCTTTTGCTTGGGCTGCGGAAGCTGCCGCGCCTCTTGTCCGGCAAAGATTTATCCGGACATTATTTACGCGAGCGTCGTAAAGTCAGTCAAAATGCCCCAGGATTTCATTCGTTCAAGCCTTTTGTGCATTGAGTGCGGAGTGTGCAACGCCGTATGCCCTACAAAACTTCCTTTGGGCGAAATCGTGAAAATTTTAAAGGACAAGCAAAATGTATAACCAAGTTTCAACAGCGCCATTCACAGACTTTACAAAATCCACATCGCTAAAAACCTTTGCATTCTGGTTGGGCTTGCTTCCCCAGATAGCTTTGCTTTTCGCGACAGGCAGCTGGAATTCCTTGCTTGTCATAGCGTGCGCGATTATGGGAACGGCGCTAAGCCAAATCGATTCATTTGTAAAAAAAGAAAACATAAGAATGGCCGTGTCGTATTCACTTTTGACTGGAACTTTGGTGGGCTTTTTCTTGCCGCCAGAATATCCCTTGGCCAGCGTTTTTTTGATAACTTTTGTAATGATGTTCGCGACAAAGAGCGTGTTCGGCCCGCCTGGAGTTTCTTGGCTGAATCCGGTCGCGATTACCGTTGTCGCCGCTTGGTTTGTCGGCAGAATGGCGTTTGGCTCTTTCTTGATAAGCGGCGCGGACTTGGCGGCAAAAAATCCATCGTTGGCCTTGATTGACGGAGCGCTCTTGCAAAACGGCGTTGACGAAGCCATAACCTTGTTTTTAAATGACAATGTATTCAGTCTTTTTAACGTGTCGATTCCTAACGGATACGTTTCATTGTTTTGGGACAACCACGCGGCCATTCCCGCCTTTAGGTTCACGTTCTTTACAATTTTGGCGTCAGTATTTTATTTTGCCTTTGACTTTAAAAAGGCGGAAATTCCATTGACCTTTGTTTTCCTTTACTTGGCCTTGGTCAAGTTCGCAAGCCCCTTGTTGACAGGGGCCGCTCCAATGGGAGGCGACGTTCTTTTGGCCATGCTTTCAAGCGGAGTTCTCTTTACAGCCGTTTTCCTGCTTCAATGGCCAGGAACAGTTCCTTACACGATTTTGGGAAAGTGCGCCTTCATTTTGTTTTGTTCCGCATTCGCGTTTTTATTTTGCGGCGCCGGAACTTCGCCAATCGGAGCCGTCATGACAGTTTTGTTCGCAAACATTGTTTCTCCGGCCTTGCAAGTGATTGAAAACAAAAACATAAAGAAGAGGCTTTCGTCTTTGTTGAATGAAAAATTGGGAGAGGCGCAAAAATGAACGCAGGCGCGAAAAAACAACTTATTCAAAGCGGAATCTTCACCGGCGCGATTTTAATTTTCTTTTTGATTCTTTCTCTTTTTTCTTTTTTAAGCAGAAAGAATTGGGAGAGGGGATTGAGAGCCGCCGTTGAGCAAGTCCTTTCGCCGGAAGAATATCAATGCGGAAATGCCGTAAAAATAAATTCAACTTTCAACGTGAGCGCGGCTTGCTTTGAGCTTGCGACAAAAAAACAAAGCTCAAAAAACTCGTACGCGCTGATTATAAGAATAGCCAGTTACTTAGGGCCTCTTCCCGCGGTTTTTGTTTGCCAAGACGGAAAGGCGGAATTTAAGGGAATCGCTTATTTAAACAGTTCGATGGCCCGCGCCTTTGAAGACGGAAAAAACGACCAGCAAAACCTCTATTGGAAAAAAATCGCCGAAGAATTGGCGCGCGAAATAAAAGGCAACGGAGCGAAAAAATGAAAAAGAATTTGTATTTTATATTTATCGCAGCTTCATTCGCCCTCTTGGCCGCCGCTCCCGGACGTTTGGCTTACGGCTTGCCCTTAATCATAGAGTTGAATCTTCTTGTCGTCGCTTCGACAACTTTCAACAGCCTTGCGAAAAAATTCGACTTGGGCTACTTGCATGAAATTTTAACATTGGCCTTTATAATTTTTCTTGTCATTTTGTACAGGCAAATTTTAATTCTCTATTCGCCGGTTGTGGCTTTGACATTAAGCTTCGCTTTATTTTTGCCGGCAGCCTCCGCTTATTTGTTGGGAAGCGTTTATTCAAGCCAAACAAATTCAATTTCCCAAAACGCAAGCTCTTGCGGCCTCTTCAGCATTTTCGCGCTTTTCTTTTTCATGTTCAGAGACATCGCGGGTTTTGGAACTTTAAGCCTTCCAATTCCAAACGGCATAAAGGAAATTGTTTTGTTCGACGCGCGAAAGACTCATTTCCTTTCGTTCTTCGCCACGATTCCTGGAGCGCTTTTGATTTTTGTTTTCTTCATGTCATTGCTTCTTACAATTCAAAACCGAATTAGCGTTATTGAAAAATCGGAGGAAAACGATGGCAATAATTAATTCGCTTTTGTTTTACACTTTGTATTGCTCGGCCGTATTGATTTACGGCGTCGGCCTTTTGCAAGAGGCTGAAACAAGCCTTTCAAGAAAGAAAATCGCTCAAACCGCAATCAAGTCTTTCGCTTGCTCTTTGGCGACAGTTTCCATAACTTTTTCAATAAACAAAATGCTTTTGACTCCCTTGGGCTTGACTGAATTGTATCCCTTGGCGGCGCTCTTGCTTTGGACAGCCTTCAGCGTTTTCTTTGAAATCCTGATGCAGCTCACGACAAAAAAGCCCGCGGCGGAATTTGCCGTTTCATTTTTGTCAGTTCTTTTGGCTCTGAACGAAAGCGTCAATTTGCTTGGAGCGATTGTGATTTGCATTTGTTGTTTGGCCGACTATTACCTTTTGATTCCAATCCTGTATTCTTTCACGAACAAAATAACGGGCGTGAAGAACACAGACATTTTTAGGCAAAAGACATCTGTTTTTCTTGGAATGATGGTTTTGCTTTTGGCGCTGTACGCGCTGAACATATCTTGGATTTTCGCGGGCGTGTAAAATGGCTTTAAAAATATTTTTGTCGATTTTGTTTTTGATTTTAATTTGTCTCTTTGTAATTGCCGTGGCAAATATTTTTTTGCCGGCGGTCAAAAATCAAATTTTGCAAAACACGGAATTGCTTTTTTCTCCCTTGGAAAAAAACTATATTTTCAGAAACGTGGACAACAACGTTCCTGTCTCGCAAAATAGAGCTGTTGTTTTCAGCAATCCAAACAAAAAAAAGAATCCCCGCCTGCAATACAACGGGATTCATAACTGCGCCTTGATTGCCAGCGTTTACGGCTCCCTGACCGACAACGACTTTGACTGCATAGGCTTTGGAGATTGCGCCGCGGCCTGTCCCCAACAAGCGATTGTCATTCAAAACGGAACGGCAATTGTCACAAACGAATGTTGCGGCTGCGGAACTTGCGTCAGCGCTTGCCCGAAACAATTGATATCGATGCTGCCAAAAGAGCAAAAGACAATACAATACAAAAATGACGTGGAAAACGAGCATATTATTGAAATTCCGCGCAAAAAAGACTTTAAATTTTGGCAGAGTTGGTATAAAATATTAAATTGCTAAAAATGTCTAATCTTCATATTTGCCTGGGCTATGCGGGCAGAGCTACAGAATTTCAAGACGACTCATCATATCAAGAGGCTTACAAAAGCGTTTACAAGCCTCTTGGCGCGATTTTATTCGCAAACCCGCAATTGAAGTTTTCATTTTTTTTCACCGGCCCGCAAATTGAATATTTCAAGAAGAAAAACCCTGAATTTTTGGACTTGATAAAAAACTTAATCGCCAGAAAGCAAGTTGAGGTAATCGGGGGAGGCTACTACAATCCTCTTTTTCCTTTGATACTTCCCGCTGACCGCGCCGCCCAAATAGAAAAGCTGACCCTTTCTTTAAGGCAGAATTTTGGAAAAAGGCCCAGAGGCGTGTATCTATTTTGCGACAGTTGGGATCCTTCCTTAATCTCAACTTTTGACGCGACAAATTTGGAATACGCCTTTTTGGACTCAAGCCTTTTGCAGCCAGGAAAGGATTTTCTAATTCCGATTGTAATGAACAACTTGGGAAAATCCATTGTCATCCTTCCGATTGAAAGCGACTTGGCTCCGCAAAAGGGCCAAAGCGCCAAGAACTATTTTTCGCGCGTTATCGAAGCATTTGAAAGCGCCAAAAAAAATGACAAGCAAAATGAGCAAGCCTCAAGAATACTTTCCTTCTTTTTTGACAAAGATTCCATACTAAGCTTTTTGGACGAAAAGTGGCGAGAGGATTTTGACGCCTTGGTTCAAGGAAAAGAGGAGTGCGATTTTTCTTTGCCCTACAATTGCGTAAAGGAAGCGGAATCACTGCTTCAAACTTTCGTTCATTCCGGAATTAACAAAAAAATCGCGCGTTGGTGCATAACGCCCTACGAAAGCGTCGAGCCCTTGAACAAATATCCTGTGAACATTTACGATTATTTGCAAACATACAAAAGCAGCCTTTCCCTTTTTGACAGAATGATGAACGTCAGCATGTTGGTCAACCAGTGCCACGGCGATAAAATGAGAAAGAACGCCGCCCGAGACCGCTTGCTTGCCGCCCAAAGCGGAGAGGCTTACGTTTGCCGCTCTTCAAACGAATTGGCTTCCTTTACAGAAAGGCAAAACGCCTACAAAAATTTAATGGAAGCCGAAAGGCTTGTTCGCGAATGCTCTTCATTTAAGGAATCCGTCACAAGCTACGACTACAACGGCGACGGCTTTAACGAATACATTTGCCGCCTTGAAAAATGCAACGTCTGCGTTGGAACCAGCGGCGGCTCCATATTTGAACTTGACGTCTTAAAGTCAAACGGGAACTACGCTGACAATCTTTCAAGGGCGAAAAAATACGACGGCTTGGACGACAATTATTTTAGAGGCATATTCGTAGACCACTTGTTCGAGGACGCGGAAGCCCAGAAGTATTGCAAGGGAGAGCCTTGCAGAAACGGAATGTTTTCCGCCAAACGCTACAAGGAAGTTTTGTTCTCAAGCCCAAGGCAGGAAATTCACTTTGAAACAAAAACAAAATTCTCAACTTTGGACCAGCCGATTTCGCTCAAAAAAAATTACATAGTAAAGTCAAACGGAATCACGGTTCAATACATTCTTAAAAACGAAGGCCCAATCACAGTTCAAGGAAAATTCGCCGTCGAGTCGAACTTCGCGGAATTGGATTTGCTCAACCCGAATTACAAGCCTTACAGCATAGAAATCGTAACGGGACAAAACATCGTCATCGGAACATCCGACAATTACTGCCGGCAAACAGTTCAGGACGGCTTGATTCAAAAAGCCTCGGCCCTGCAAATTACAGACAGCAACTCAAACGTTTCGTTCATGTTCACGCCAAACGAAGAGGCTGGCGTGACATTCTTCCCGGTTACATTCAAGCGCAGAAACATGGACACTGACATTTTGCAAAACGAAAGCCGAACATTTGTCACGGCCTTTATTTGGGACGTTGACCTTGCGGCTTCTATGGAAATTGAAAAGACAATCAACTTGACCATAACGCAAACAAGAAAGCGGCGCAAATAAAACAAATTATTTAAAAAAAATCGCCAAAAGCCCTTGACACTTTTTTCTAAAAAGAATAGAATACCACTCACGTTTGAGAAAACGTAACGCTGCCTTAGCTCAGCTGGTAGAGCACGTGATTTGTAATCTCGGGGTCGTGGGTCCAAATCCTACAGGCAGCTTATTTTGGGGAGTTTCCCGAGTGGTCAAAGGGGACAGACTGTAAATCTGCTGGCTAAGCCTTCGTAGGTTCGAATCCTTCACTCCCCACAAACTTTTATTTTAGAACTTTGTCTGACGATAATTGCTTTTACAAAAACGGACTTACCTTTGAATGCCAACGCTGCTCAGACTGTTGCAGGCTTTCGCCCGGCGTTGTTTATCTTTCCAAAAATGATTTGACAAGACTCTCCGAATGGTTTAAAATTAGCCAAGTTGATTTTATTAAAAACTATTGCCGTTGGGTTCAATATTACGGTAACAAAGAAGCCTTGGCCCTTTTGGAAAAAAAGAACTATGACTGCGTTCTTTGGGACCAAGGCGGCTGCCAGGCTTACGGAGCCAGGCCCGTCCAGTGCTCAACATATCCTTTTTGGTCGTGGATTTTGCAAAGCGAGCAAAGTTGGAACGAAGAAGGCGCTAGTTGCAAGGGAATCAATTCTGGAAGGCTTCGTTCGCGCCAAGAAATTGACGAGCAAAAATTTTTGTATGAACACAACCTGCCGATAACACGGGATTTGGAGAGCGACAATTGAAAATTGTTTTTTGGGGAGTGAGAGGCTCGACTCCAGCCCCGTTGACAAAAGAACAAGTTCAAGCAAAAATCATCGCCGCCGTCATGCGCGTCCAGAGCAAGGACATTGTAAGTCCTGACGCCCGCGAAAGATTTTTGGCTTCGCTCCCGGAATACATTTTTGGAACCGCGGGCGCCA
>JAILDQ010000204.1 GCA_024689365.1 Treponema sp.
TTTGGCACGCGAAAGGACGCGAAAAAAATTCTTCGAAAAGGCCTTGTGACTGTCAACGGAGAAGTCGTCCGCGACTTTGACTTTAAGCTTGATTTGGAAAAAGACCAAGTGGCCGTTGACGGAGAAATTCTTTCGGGCGAACAAGACCTTTACCTTATGATGAACAAGCCCGCCGATTATGTTTGCGCCAATAAGGACGGCCTTCACGAAACTGTTTTTTCCTTGCTTGAAGATTCCTACAGGACTCCGTATTTTGAAAGCCACTTGCATTTGATTGGCCGATTGGACATCGACACCGAAGGCCTCTTGCTTTTTACCACCGACGGAGACTTGACCCACCGTCTGATAAGCCCAAAAAGTTCTTGTCCAAAAAAATATTTTGTCCGCCTTCAAAAGCCGATTCAAGAAAGCGAGCGGGCCGAAGTTGAAAAAAAATTGCAAGAAGGAATTCTTGTTCCGGCCGAGGCGAACGAAAAAGAATTCAAGGCGCTTCCCGCTGATATTGAATGGACAGAAAAGGCCGACGAAGTTTTTCTTGTCATCAACGAAGGAAAGTACCATCAGGTAAAGCGAATGTTCCTCGCGCTAGAAAACCTTGTCGTTTATTTAAGGCGCGTTCAAATCGCAAGCCTTGCTCTTGACGAGAACTTGGCTTTAGGCGAATATAGAAAATTGACGGCGGAGGAAGTTTCCGCTTTGGAATCGATTTAAGGAGATTGTATGACAGACATTGAAATCGCCCAGGCGAACAAGATGGATCCCATTTGCGACATCGCGAAAAAAATCGGAATAGAAGAAAGCGACCTTGACCTTTACGGTTCCTACAAGGCAAAGCTCAGCATAAAAAAACTCCGCGAATTGCAGGCGAAAGCCGCCGACAAATCCAAGCGCGGAAAATTGATTTTGGTTACGGCAATCACGCCCACGCCGGCCGGCGAAGGAAAGTCAACCGTTTCTGTCGGCTTGGGAGACGGACTTAGCCGCATCGGAAAGAAGGCGGTCATCGCTTTGAGAGAGCCTTCGCTTGGCCCTTGCTTTGGAGTGAAGGGCGGAGCCTGCGGCGGCGGTTACGCGCAAGTAGTTCCGATGGAAGACATCAACTTGCATTTTACCGGCGACATTCACGCGATTTCAATCGCGAACAATTTGATCGCCGCCTTGATAGACAACCACATTCAGCAGGGAAACGAATTGCAGCTTGACCCGCGCTCGATCACTTGGAAGCGCTGTGTTGACCTTAACGACCGCCAGCTTAGAAACATCGTTGACGGCCTTGGAAAGCGCGTTGACGGCGTTCCCCGCGAAGACCACTTTCAGATTTCGGTCGCGTCAGAGATTATGGCGATTGTTTGTCTTTCAAAAAGCATTTCTGAATTGAAGGAAAGGATCGCGAACATAACTATTGGCCAAACCTACGGAAAGCGCGCTGTGAAATTTGGCGAGCTAAAATGCCAGGGCGCCGTTGCCTCTTTGCTTAAAGACGCGATTCGTCCCAACTTGGTTCAGACTTTGGAAAAGACTCCGGCCTTTATTCACGGCGGCCCCTTCGCCAACATCGCGCACGGCTGCAATTCCGTCAACGCCACCCTTTGCGCGCTTGCCTCAGGCGATTACGTCGTGACAGAAGCGGGCTTTGCGGCCGACTTGGGCGCCGAAAAATTCATGGACATCAAGTGCCGTTCCGCAGGAATCTCTCCTGACGCGATTGTAATTGTAGCCACTGTCCGCGCCCTTAAAATGCACGGCGGCGTTGACAAAAAGGAACTCAAGGCTCCTAACGTGGAGGCCCTCAAAAAAGGCTTTGAAAACCTTAAGGTTCACTTGGAGAACATCGCGAAGTTCGGCGTTCCGGCTGTTGTTGCCGTAAATAAATTCATCACCGACACTGACGAAGAAATCAAGGCCTTGCAAGACCTTTGCGCGGCCAACGGTTCAAAGGCTGTTTTGTGCGAGGCTTGGGAGAAGGGAGGCGAGGGCGCTTCTGAATTGGCCAAGGCTGTCGTTGAGACAATCGAAAGCAAAAAGGCCGATTTTAATTTCTTGTATGAAAGCGACCTTCCCCTTGCTGAAAAAATCAAAAAGTTGGGCCACGAGATTTATCGCGCCAAGCACGTTGACTTTGAAGGCTCAAGCTTGAAAAAGCTTAAGGAATACGAAGACGCCGGCTGCAAAAACTTTCCTGTTTGCGTCGCCAAGACCCAGAACTCAATCAGCCACGATCCAAAAATGATCGGCGCCCCGAGCGATTACGTTTTCCCGATTCGAGACGTCCAGCTTTACAGCGGCGCGGGCTTTGTTGTCGCCCTTGCCGGAGACATCATGACAATGCCAGGCCTTCCAAAGGCGCCTGCCGCCCTTAACATCGACATAGACGACGACGGAAAAATCACCGGACTCTTTTAATCGTTTTTGCAATCTTGAATTTTATGTCATCCTGAACTGGCTTCAGGATGACGCAATTACTTTCAGGATGACGGCAATTTATTTAGGTTGACCAAAAAAAAGCCCCGCGTGTTCGCGGGGCTTTTTTTTACAGCGCTTTTTTTATCGCGGCGAGCAAGTCGTCGTATTCTTCAAAGGCTGGATATTGCGGATAGTCTTTTTTTATTTGTTCTGTTGAGCGGAACAAGAAGCCCGCCTTGCTTGCTTGAATCATTCCAAGGTCGTTGAAGGAATCGCCCGATGCGATTGTGTCGTAGCCGATTGACTGCAAGGCCTTTACTGTTGTGAGCTTTGATTTTGGGCAGCGCATTTTGTAGCCGGTGATTTTTCCGTCATCGGCTACGACAAGTTCGTTGCAAAAAATTGTAGGCATGCCAAGCTTTTTCATAAGGGGCGCGGCAAACTGGCTGAAGGTGTCGCTCAAAATTATCGTTTGGCAAACTGAGCGCAGGCTGTCCAAAAATTCCTTGGCGCCCGGTAGCGGGTCGATTTTTGCGATTACGTCTTGGATTTCCTTTAGGCCCAGTCCATGCTCTTCCAAAATCTTAAGGCGAAAGTTCATGAGCTTGTCGTAGTCAGGCTCGTCGCGCGTCGTTCTCTTTAACTCTGGAATGCCGGACGCTTCCGAAAAGGCTATCCAGATTTCTGGAACCAAAACTCCTTCCAAATCCAAACATGTAATTGTCATTTTATTTTCCTTTTATTTTGATGGAATTGAGTCTAGCGCAAAAAAATAAAGTTTACAATAAGGGGCTTAGGCTTTGACTCATCCATTCAAGTTTGTCATCCTGAATCAAGTTCAGGATGACTGGATGGTTCGGGATGACTGGATGCTGGCATTGATCGCCGCCAGCCCTCAGGCTAAGCTTTAACGCCAGCGGCTAAATTCTTTTGCAATTCCAAGACCCTTTCCAATGGAAGGCTCGTGGCTTGCGCTATTTGTTCCATGGTGAGGACATTCATTTTGAGCAAGTTTTCGGCATTTTCCTCAGCATTTTGCCGAGCGCCGATTGCGACGCCCTCCAAACGAGCCTCATCCATAATGTCCTGGTCGTGCAAATTCATAGCGGCGTAGTCCCCCTTGAACCTTTCGCTGTCTTTGATGCGCTCCACGATTTCCTTGAGCCGCCTTGAAAAGCCGTCGCCAGGCTCGTTTGTGTGGATGAAGCGGAGAAGGGCGCGGATTTTTTCATCCCCCTCGCTTTTATACGCGCTTGCATTATATAACACTTTCACGCTTTTGTCATCCAAATTCGCGGCCTTGTTTTCCAAGCAAAGGCTTTTAAAAGTGTAGCGGGGAAGGCCTATTGCCGCGCCGTTTTTGTTTTTAAAAGGGTCAAAGTCGCAGATGAAAAGGACGTAGCTTTCCTTCAAGCTTTTGTAGCTTTGGCCCTTCATCAAGGCATCCATGTCAAGCATCGACTGGTAGTAGCGGGCCCTCTTTCCCAAGGCCTCTTGGGGGTAGGACTGCATCTCCACGTCTATAACCTTATCTTCGTCCTTGAGGTAAACGTCGAGGCGCACGCCCTTTGTGGTGTAAAAAGGCGCAATGGCCTTTTCCAACTGAGGGTACTCAACGCGGCCCACACGCACTCCCAAAAGGCGTTCCACCAGTTCCGCGCAAATGTCAGGCTCACGAAGCACCGCTTGGAACATTCCGTCGTCGGCGAACGTCAGTTCCTCTACGCTTTTGAATCTTCTTCGCATTTCTTTTCTCCAGAAAAAAATTCCTCCCTTTATATCATATAAATTTTTGCGCAGAATTTACGCTTAACGCCAGATGAAAAGACAAAAAAAGTATGAAAATTCATACTTTTTGCTTTGTGTATAAAAAATCATACAGTGTTTATAAAAAACTGTTCAAAATTTTGCAATTTGATGTATGAAAAATCATACTTTTGAGCGGCTTTTGCGGAAAAATTAACTGGATTTTTACTGTAAAAATATTCGTCAAAATTATAATTCCTTATAATATAAGGAGTTATGAAAATATTTTGCGAAAAGTCTAAAAGTTGGCGCGATTCTTGCTATATTTCTAGTGGATTTTATTTTGGAAGAGGGCTATATGGAATCTAGAGAATCTTTAAAAGCGTACATCGCTTCTATTAGAAATTACAAGATTCTTACAAAAGAGGAGCAATTGGCGCTTGTTGAGAAAGCAAGGGCTGGCGACCAAAAAGCCTTTACCGACTTGATCAATTCAAACTTGTTGTTAGTCGTTTCGATAGCGAAAAAATGCTCGCGACGCGGCGTTTCAACTATGGATTTGGTGCAGGAAGGAAATTTGGGTCTTTTGATGGCGGCCAAACGCTTCAAGGCGTCCTTTAACACCGCTTTTTCAACTTATGCTTATCTCTGGATTCAGCAGTATATGATTCGTTTTATCCGAAATAAAATTCCGATGATTAAGATTCCTGAACGAAAGTCCGAGCTTAAAGGCCTTTACAATGTGGCGAGCCTTGACGCTCCGCTTTCAGATTCAGAGGATCTTTCTTTGGGAGAAATCGTTGAGGACAAGAGTCAAAATCCCGAAAGCCTTTTTTCGGAAAAGCTTTTGGCCGGCGAATTGCTTTCGCTCGTTTCGACTCTTCCCAAAAACGAAAAAGCGGCTTTATCTGAACGCTTTGGCATTAACGGCGGCGGACAAAAATCCCTCCGCGAAACTGGAGAGCGTCTTGGCGTTTCCGCTGAATACGTTCGCCAATTGGAAAACCGCGCCTTGAGGCGCTTGCGCAGGCAATACGCTTGCGTTTGATTTTGAAGTCAACTTTTTTACATATAACAAGCGGCATTTGAGAGAGGCTATCTTGTTGGGGCAGGCGCTTTTGCGCTTGTCCCTTTTTTTTGCTCAAAAAGCGCGGCTGGCTGCCGCTTTTCATTTTTTCCTTCTATTGCAAGGCGCGGCGTTTTTCTTTATAATTATGGGACGCTTTATGCAAAAAAATACAGGAAAAAAATCAAGCAGAAAATCCGCTCCCAGAAAACGCAAGGCAAGAAAGGCCAAGGTTCCTCTTGACAGAAAAAAACTTATGGTCTTGTGCGCGATTGTTTGCGCTTCGTGCGTTTTGCTTTTGGCCTTGACCGCCATTTTTTCAGGGGAAGGCGAGAAAAAGACCGGCTCCTCAATTGTCGCGGAAAAAGTTTTGGATGAGGAAAATGATTCCGCAAAAAATTCTGTAGAAAAGAAAGATAAAAAATCAAAGAAGCGAAAGGCCGCTTCCCAAAAAGAAGAAAAAAAGGCTGAAGAGAAAAAAGACGTCGAGGAAAAAATCGCCGAAACTCCAAAAGAGGAAGAAAAGCCCGCTCCCAAAATTGATGAGGCTAAGGCGGAAGAGCCTGCGAAGGAAAGCGCCGCTGAAAAAAAAGAAGAGAAAATTTCCGAGCAAGAAAAGGCCCAAGAGCCGGCCGGCTTCGCCTTTCCTTACGCGCAAAAGAACGCGGTCCTTTGCGTTGTCTTTGACGACGGCGGACAAAACATTTCGCAGCTTCAAAAATGCGTCGCGCTTCCTTTTCCTGTAACGGTCGCCGTTTTGCCCCGCTTGCCCCACAGCGCCGAGGCCGCTCGAATCGTTCGCCAAAGCGGAAACGAAGTCATCTTGCACCAACCGATGCAGGCGATGAATTTAAAGGTTAACCCAGGCGAAGGCGCCATCAAGCCCGGAATGTCGTCGGGCGAGCTTGCGGCGACCCTTTCACAAAACATCGCCGAGATTTCTCCAATCGCTGGAATGAACAACCACGAAGGCTCTTTGATTACCGAAGACGAATCGATGGTCGCCTTTATTTTGCAAATCGTTCAAGACAAGGGAATTTATTTTTTGGATTCAAGAACGTCTTCCGCGACAAAGGTTCCAAGCGTCGCCATGCAAATGGGAATGGGTTACTACCAACGCGACATTTTCTTGGACAACCAAAAGACGCGCGAAAATTATTTGTCTGAATTGAAAAAAGGCTTGGACATAGCCAACAAAAAAGGCCATGTCATAATGATTGGCCACGTTTGGTCGGCCGCCAGTTTGCCCGCTTTTTTGGAAGAGGTTTATCCTGAATTGGCTTTGAAGGGCTACCGCTTTGCGACAGTTTCAAAGTCAGGGGGAATGATACAATGAAAGTTCTAGGAATAGAAAGCTCTTGCGACGAAACCGCCGCCGCCGTCGTTGAGGACGGAAGAAAAATTTTAAGCAATGTGGTCGCGACGCAAATTCCCTTCCACCAAATTTACAAGGGCGTTGTTCCTGAGATTGCAAGCAGAAAGCACGCCGAATGGATTTTGCCTGTTGTCCGCCAAGCGCTTGCGGAAGCCGATTTGTCGCTTGACCAAATTGACGCCATCGCCGCCACAAACAGGCCCGGCTTGATGGGAAGCCTTTTGGTCGGCTTGACTTTTGGAAAGACTTTGGCTTGGTCTGCAAAAAAGCCCTTTATCGCAATCAACCACATGCTCGGACACTTGTACGCCTCCCAGTTGGACACGCCGACTGAATATCCATTTTTAGGCTTGCTTGTAAGCGGCGGCCACACGATTATTTGCAAGGTCAATTCCTTTGACGACCTTGAAGTTTTGGGAACGACCGTTGACGATTCTGTCGGCGAGGCCTTTGACAAGGTTTCAAAATTTTACGGGCTTGGATATCCGGGCGGAGTTGTGATTGACGGACTTGCGAAAAAAGGCGACGCGAAGGCCTTTAATTTTCCTGTTCCAAAATTGGACGACGCCGAGCACCGCTATGACGTTTCTTTTAGCGGCCTGAAAACCGCCGTCATCCACCAAAAGGATTTGTTTTGGAACAAGGACTACGAGCCTTCCAACGAGAACATGTGCGCGGCTTTTCAAGAGACGGCGTGCAGGACAATCACTTCAAGGCTTTTTAAGGCTGTTGACGACACTGGCTTGAAGACCGTAGTTGCCGGCGGAGGAGTGGCGGCCAATTCCCGCTTGAGGTCTTTGCTTGCCGAACGAAGCGACATAAAATGCGTTTTCCCTCCGCTAAAATTGTGCGGAGACAACGGCGCGATGATTGCCGGAGTCGCCTACCACTTTTTGGCGCGCGGCGACAGAAGCGGCTGGGACACGACCGCAAAGGCTCGCGTTCCGCAATTTAAGAGAGGCTTGCGGAAATAAAAATGCTGGCAAGCAAAAAATTGCTTTGCAGTTGCATAAACGATGACATTCGCGCTTGCTGACCAAGCTTTGCGCGAACGGCTGAATTTTTGGAGGATTGTTTTGAAATTGCATGAAATGACATACGGAATCGTTGGCTTGGGAATTATGGGCGGCTCGCTCGCAAAGTCCATTCGCGCGAACATTCTTTCTATGAGCGGAGCCAGCGGAAAAATCTTGGCCTGCAACAGAAGCCGCGGTTCGCTGGAAGCTGCCTTGCGCGAAGGCGTTATTGACCAAGGCTTTTCTTCAGACGAAGTTCAAAAAATGCTTCCCTTGTGCGACTTTGTTTTCGTTTGCCTTTACCCAAAAGCAACCTTGGATTTTTTGCGCGACAACAAAGAATTTTTCAAGGCCAACTCAATCGTAAGCGACATAAGCGGCGTAAAGGGCATTTTTGAAAAATCCCTTCCCAGCCTTTTAAGGAGCGGCGTTGATTTTATCATTGGCCATCCGATGGCTGGCGGTGAAAAAGAAGGCTATGTAAATTCTTCCGAGAAATTTTTCATCAACCACAATTACATTTTGCTTCCGCAGGAATTCAACAAAAAAGAAAATTTGGATTTGATGCGCGACTTGGTTTCTGCGATGGGCTTTACAAGAATCACCGAAACCACTTGCGAC
>JAILDQ010000193.1 GCA_024689365.1 Treponema sp.
GACGGCCTTGTCGAAAAATTCCCGGAAACGAAGGAAAGGCTTTTGAGCGGACGCTTGGAATTGAACGGCATTCCTTACAACTTCTCGGGCATAGCGAGCAAGGGCCGCTTGGAAATCAATTCCGAATACGGAATGAAGTTCGCTTTGGGAACCGACTCTTCCGGCCCTGTCGCCGTTCTTGAAGGCGCTTTTGCCGCGGCGGGCTTTCCAATCAGGTTCAGCGAAAAAACTTTTGAATTCTCAACGGACACAAGCTTCTCTTATTCCTTGGAAAACGGCTTCAACGCCTTCATCCCGTATTTTGACGCTCGCTTGATGGAAGGCACAAGCTCTTTGAATCCTTCGATTTCTTTCTCGGCCGACATCAACAATAATGCGGCGGCGTTTGAAAGCATCTCCTATTCAGACGCGGTTTCGACCTTGAACGGAAGGGGATCTGTTTTGTACAGGTTTGACAAAACGATGTTTGAAAGCGCCGACTACAACTTTAGTTTGGGAAATCCCGGCGGTCTTGAAAAAGTTTCTCTGGAAGGAACTTTTGTAAATCCTTTGCGCACGCCGATAAACGTTGGCTCTGTGCTTTCGGGCTCTTTCGCGAAAAACCTTTCCTTCACTTTGCAGCTGAACATAGACTCTTTGCGCTCAGAGCGCTTTTTCCCAGGCTCTAACGAAAGCGATTCCGTAAACGCGAATGTCATGATGCAAGGCTCCGTTTCAAATCCATTTGTGACAATTGACATTCCGCGAGCCGTGTTCACTCTTCAAAACAAGCCCTTGACTTTCCACGCCAACGCAGTCATTGAAGATAAATTCATGTCCTTGCAAAACGCCGCCGCCGATTGGGGCGACACTCGCATTACAGACATATTCGCTCGCTTTGACCAAAAGACTTGGAACGGCGACTTGACCTTTGGCTTAAAGACAAATCTTTTTGGCCGCGAGCTAGAGGCAAAGGCCAGCGCTTCTCTCGAATCCCAGTCGCCGATTCAAAATGAGATGCCCGAATCCTTTAACATAAGCCTTGACGCGGAAGAAATAAGCTCCGATGTCAAGAAGAAAAAGAAGCCTGAAAAATTCCATTTGGGAATTTTAAAAGTTCAGGACGATTTCATATTGTCTTCAAGCCCCAACATCGGCCTTAGCGGAAGCGTTTCAAATTATCGGGACGTTTCAATCGCCCTTAAAAACACCGTGCCCTTCAACATGAACATTGACGGAAGCGTGGGCCGCGATTTCTTGAACTTGTCTTTCTCAGACGTTGCGATAAACCCAAAAGCCTTGTTGGATTCCGTTGGCGTGAATATTGTGAATGTCTACAAGGGGCTTGCGGTTGGCGCCTTTACGATTACAGGACCGCTTTCAAACCCAGCCTTCTACGGGCAAATCGACGTTGCCAACGCGGAATTCAATTTCCCGAGTTTTTTTAAGAAAAAGGCTTCGACGCCGATGGTTTCCCTTTTGATGTCCGGCTCCCAGTTCTACACCGAGCCGACCCGCTGCCATTTGCAGGGACAGCCGATTGACGTTACTGTGAACGTTCAAATGAACCGCTTGGCCTTTGAAAGCCTTGAGGTGAGAATTCAAACGATTGAGGACAATTACGTTCCGCTCAACATGAATCTTTCTGAAATGCACATAAAGGGCGACTTCTTGGCCGACATGACGATTTCTTTGGAGAACGACACAATCGGCGTTTCCGGCGACTTGACCGCTAAGAACACGAACGCGGAATTTGGCGCGACAAGACTGAACGAAATCATTTCCGGCTTGAACGCTTATGATTCCGAAGATGAGGAGGAGGGCTATCCTGTTGACGTCGCCCTTCACATAAAGACAGGGCCTCGAGTTCAAATTTCCTACACCACATTCTTGAGGGCGGTTGTCGTTCCTGGAAGCGAGCTTGACGTAAGTTACATGGGTGAGGAAAAGCGCCTTCTTCTTGACGGCGAGGTTCCGATTAGAAGCGGTGAAATAATTTACTTGAATTCCAGCTTCTACATAAAAGAGGGCGAGATTCACTTTAGCGCCGATGACGAAAGCTTTGACCCGAACATCTCTGTTGTGGCCGAATGCAAGACCCGAGACGAAGACAGCGAACCGGTCACAATCACTTTGGAAGTTGACAAGCAGAATTTGAGCCGCCTTTCTCCGCGCTTAAGCTCAAGCCCTGCCAAGTCCGAACGTGAAATTATGGAGATTTTGGGTGGAATTATAACCGGAAATTCAGAAAGCGCGGCCTCTTTGGCCCTTGCCACAGGCGATTACGCGATTCAAACAGTTGTTATAAGAAGATTGGAAAATGCATTGCGTGATTTCTTTAATTTTGATATATTCTCAGTAAGGGCAATGGTTGTCCAAAACGCTGTCAAGCAAAATGTCAGCAGAAATTCTTCAGCTTCTGGCAATTTGGTTGGTAACTATTTGGATGGTACGACTGTTTATATAGGTAAGTACTTCGGAGACTCTTTGTTCGCGGACGCGATGCTTAGGCTTGATTATGACAAAAACAAGATTGGCAACGAATACGCCTATGAAGGAATTTCCTTTAGGCCGGAATTGGGATTTGAGTTGGCGGCTCCTTTTGCTAAAATCAGATGGAGTTTGTCGCCAGATTTGGAAAGCATTCGCAACATGAAAATTGTTGAGAACGCCGCCCTTACTTTGTCTTGGAAGTTTAATTTTTAAAAACTTGGAGTTAAAATTATGTTTTTGCAGCGCAAATTGGTTTTTGCTTTTCTTCTATTTATAAGCGTTTTTACCGCAGTCTCGTTCGCTCAGGAAGACGAAGATTGGTATATGGACAGGCCCATAACAAAAATAACATTCAAGGGCTTGCAAAGCGTAAAAAGCTCTGACCTTTCGGGCCTTACTTCAAGCTATGTTGGACAAAAATTTCAAGATTGCTTTTACGATTTGTTGAACCGTCTTGAAGCGCTAAATTACTTTGAGGAAATTTCTCCTGGCGCGACGCACGATTCAGGCTCTGGCGTCATTCTTGTGTTGACAGTAAAAGAAAGGCCAGTAATATCTTCAATTAAATTCAAGGGAAACAAAAAAGTCCGCAATCCGCCTTTGCGAGAAGCTCTTACGATAAAAATCGGAAATGTTTATTCCGAGTCGGACGCTTTGGTTGACGAACGCGCTTTGAGAGACGTTTACCTTGACAAGGGCTTTTCTTCCGTGAAAATTTCGCATACCGCTGAAAAAACCGACGCGGGAATCGCGGTTACTTTCCACATAAAAGAAGGAAATTCCATTTGCGTTGTTGGCGTTAATTTTGAAGGAAACGCCGCCTTTTCTTCTAAGAAATTAAAAAAGCAGACAAAACTAAAGACTGTAAACCTTTTCTCAAAGGGCGCTTTTAAGGAAAGCCAGTTGGAGATTGACCGCCAGGCGATTTCAAAGTATTACATGGATCGCGGATACTTGGACTTTCATATTTTGGACGTAACTCGAGATGTCGTGTACAACGAGAAGAAAGACCGCGACGAGATGACCATCACTTACTTTTTGTACGAAGGCTCCATTTACACTTTTGACGGAATGACAATTACCGGCAACCGCGTTTTTTCAAGCGACAGGCTTAACGCTTTGATCAGCCTGAAAAAAGGCGATGTTTTCAACGCAACGCAATTCCAAGGTTCCTTGATGGCAATCAGCGACTTGTATTACGAAAACGGCTATACTGAAAACTCTTTCAATCCGGCTGAAAACAGGGATTCCGCTGAAAGAAAAGTTTCATATAATCTTACGATTACGGAACGTGACCGCAGCCACGTTGAAAAGGTTATCGTAAAAGGAAATGAAAAGACAAAGGATTTTGTAATCACTCGTGAACTTCCGATAGAAAGCGGAGACGTTTTCTCAAAAGCAAAGATAACTAACGGCCTTAGAAACCTTTACAACTTGCAGTACTTTTCAAGCGTTGTGCCTAGCGTTGAGCCGGGAAGCGACGCAAACCTTGTAAACTTGATTATTTCTGTTGAAGAACAGCAAACAAACTCAATTGAATTTGGAATCACTTTTTCCGGCGTAAAGAACGCTTCTGACTTGCCATTTTCACTTTTTGCAAAATGGTCAAATTCAAATCTCTTGGGCTTGGGAAAAACCATTTCTGTAGGAACAACCATTTCGACAACTGAACAGTCAGTGAGCCTTGGTTATTCCCAGCGATGGCTTTGGGACAAACCGATTGAATGGTCTGAAAACATTTCATTCTCGCATGCAAAGACAACGGCCCTGCGCCTTTATTGGACGGATTCTGGCGTCGTAGACTCAAGCCATTATTATATGGAATATGAGCGTTGGCAAGTGAATATGGACCATTCTTTGGCCCATCGTTGGATGCCGAACTGGGCGATTTTAACTTTGGCTGGCGGTTTTACAAACTCGATTACCAATTATATTTACGACAACAAAATTTATACGCCGGTAGATTTGGGAATCAGCCGCTACGCCAACAACTGGGGTTTTACAAACTCGATTTGGACAAAATGGTCTATGGACGGCCGCGACATAAATTACGATCCTTCAAAGGGTTGGTTCTTTAGCGAGCGCTTGGCTTGGTTCGGCTTGCTTCCGATTGAGACGGACTTTTACTTTAGAAGCGACACAAAGCTTGAAGGCTATTTGACTTTGCTCGACATTCCCTTTAGCGAAAAGTGGAGTTTCAAAATCGTTTTCGCGGCTTTGACAACGCTTTCATTTCAAGCGCCCGCGCCCGGTTCTTCTGTAAGCGACATCCACAAACTTTATGTTGACGGAATGTTCAACGGACGCGGTTGGACTGAGATTTACAGCAACGTAAAGGGAAAGGCCATGATCAGCCAAAGCCTTGAAATAAGAATTCCTATTGTGCCGAGAATGTTCGCCCTTGACGGTTTCTTTGACGCGGTCGCCGTAAAGGAAGATTTAGGCGCCATGATTTCAAACGTTGGGCTCAACGACTTTTACTTTAGTTTTGGTCCCGACATCAGAATCTTGATGCCTCAGTTCCCCTTGAGGCTTTTGCTCGCCAACTGCTTTAGGATTCAAAACGGAACTGTCAAATGGGGCGACACTTGGAAATTCGTTCTTTCGTTCAACCTTGTCAATAAATAGGATTTTTGTTATAATAAATTCCGCATAATTGAAATTTTATGGAGTTTAAGAAATGAAAATATTTGCCAAGAAGATTGCCATTGCCGCCTTTGCTTGCCTTTGCTCGGCCGAACTTTTCGCCCAGCAGCACATAACAAACTTTGGCGTTGTTGACACCACAAAAGTTTACGAGCAGTTCTTCAGGAATTCTTCCGCTGTAAAAGCCTATGAAGAAAAGCGAGCCACCTTCCAGGAAGAAGTGAGCCGCCGCGCCGACGAGATTCGCGACTTGCAGACAAAGCTTCAGGAAGCCCAAGATTTGGGAATGGACAGCGACGTGAAAAAATATCAGGATTCAATCAGAATAAAGTCTTCAAGCCTCAAGACCTACACCCAGCAAAAAAACACTGAGTTGAACAACATAAAGAAAAACCTTTCCAACAACAACGAGTTTTACAAAAACCTGAACCGCACTATAAAAAAGGTCGCCGAAAACGAAGGCCTTTCCATGGTGATCAACTTGCAGCAAAGCAATTCTATTTTGTGGTACAGCCCGGCGGTTGACATCACCGACAAGGTC
>JAILDQ010000235.1 GCA_024689365.1 Treponema sp.
TATTATTTTCCAACCATCCGGAATTTTTCCCGACATTCCTGCCGCGGCAAAAGCCGAGCTCATGCTTTGAACGCTTTCTTCGCTAAAGAAGGGATTTCTAAAAAAGAATTTGTCAAAAATTATGTTCTTTTCTAAAAAAGCCGCCAAAACTTTTTTCAACAAGGCCTCGTCAACCGGCGCTTGCTTGGCCTCCCCCGCTTCCGCCGCCAAAGGATTGACCAGCAAAACAGGCTTGTCCAAATCGCCAAGAGTCCTTGCGTATTGTTCCAAAACTTCAAGGCCTTTTTGTGAACGGCACAAACCGCATGTCACGCCTTCCGGACACTTTCGGGCAAGCTCCCACAACAAAAGGGCGTCGTCGGCGTTCCAAACCAGCGAACGGTCGGAACGAATAAGACGGGCAGCCTCAATCATTCCGTCGCGGATTTTTAGCAAGACTTCGGCGCGGTTGCTGTCAATCCTGCTTCTCCAAGATTTGTCCGCGTTTTGAAGGATGTTTTCTTTTCCTTGATCCTTTGGACTGAAGGTAAGCGACTCTCCGTTTTTGTCCTTGAATTGCTGTTTTAGCAAAAGCGCCACGTCTGAATTTTTTGAACCGGTTGTAACAGTCGAGGTCGGGTCAAGCGCGCGCTCGCCAGTGTCGTCTTCCAAAATGGCCGCGATTTGCAATTCGCGCCTGGCCAAAACTTCGTTGCGAATTTTGCTTTCGTAGCCTTGGTCGCTCGGCGTGTAAAAAACGCGGCCAACCAAAGCGTCCGGCAAATACTGCTGAGCAACCCAATGGTCTCGGTAAGCGTGAGGATACAAGTAACCGGCGCCGTGCCCAAATCCTTCCGCGTCCCGATTTGCGTCCCTCAAATGGTTCGGGACTTCCGTATCTTCTTGCTCAACCGAACTAAGCGCGTCAAAAAACGCCATTGAAGAATTTGATTTTGGCGCGGTGGACAAATAAAGGGCGGCGTGGGCTAAATGGTAGCGTCCCTCGGGAAGGCCAACCCGGTCAAAAGCGGCGGCGCAACTTTCGACTACGCTAATGGCGTAAGGGTCAGCCAAGCCAGTGTCCTCGCAAGCGCTTATTAGCATTCGCCTAAATATAAAATGCGGGTCTTCCCCTGAACGAACCATTCTGGCAAGCCAATACATCGCCGCGTCTGGATCCCGCCCGCGAAGGCTTTTGATAAAGGCGCTGATTATGTCGTAATGGTAATCGCCGTCGCGGTCGTAAAGAACAACTTTTTTTTGAATCGATTCTTCTGCGGCTTCGCGGCTGATAAAAATTGTGCTTCCATAAGAAGGCTGCGGCGGGTTTGCGTTCGGCGCCCATTGAAGCGGAGTCGTTTCAACGGCGAGTTCCAATGCGTTAAGCAAAGAACGCGCGTCTCCGTTGGCGGTGTCAATCAAATGTTCCAAAGCGCCGCTTTCAAAGTCAATTCGCCAATGTCCGTAGCCGCGCTCAAGGTCGTTAAGCGCCATGTAAGCCACATTCTTCAAATCGTCCTTGGTGAGGGGCTTCAACTGGAATACGCGGCTTCGGCTTACAAGAGCCTTGTTCACTTCAAAAAAAGGATTTTCAGTAGTGGCGCCGATAAGGATTATCGTTCCGTTTTCCACCCAAGGCAAAAGGGCGTCTTGCTGCGCCTTGTTCCAACGATGAACTTCGTCAACGAACAAAATCGTTCTTCGGCTGTAAAGATTTTTAAAGTCTTCGGCTTGCTTGATGGCGTTCCTGATGTCGGCAACGCCGGTAAGAACAGCGTTAAGCGTAAGGAAATTGCTTTTCGTATGGCTTGCGATTACCCGCGCCAAAGTGGTCTTTCCAGAGCCGGGCGGTCCGTAAAAGATAACGGAAGTGAGCTGGTCGGCTGCAATCGCCCGGCGCAAAAGGCGGCCCTTTCCAACGATGTGGTCTTGGCCAATGTATTCGTCAAGGTTTCGCGGCCTCATTCGCGCGGCAAGAGGTTCATGCGAACTGGTGTTAGAAAAAAGCGCGTCCGACATTTATTCGCGGTTCCAGTTTCCTCTTGTAGGATAGTAGGCCCAAAGTCCTACGTGGTCAAACTGCGCGGAATTGGAAGAACCGTTTCCTGTGTAAACTTGGCTTGCGTAAATTGAAGTCTGCAATTCATTCAATTCAGGATTTGTGACTAATATTGAAAGCACAACGTACGCTCCGCTCATTGTTGCGGCGGCGTTGGTTGTAAAGTTAACAGTCGCTCCCGGAACCTTTGAACTCAACACTTTATGGTGCATACCCGAACTCGTTCCAATAAGAATATAGTCAGCCGTAATTCCCAAAGATTGAATCGTATCAGCGCACAAGAGTCCGGTTGTTGTTGTTGTTTCTCCGCCCCATAATAAAAACGCTCCATGACCGTAATAAAACATCGTCGCGTCGCTTGAATTGGTTTCGTTTGTCGTGGAACCGTTTGAATTGAAAAAGTAAACATTCCCGTTGCAGTAAACGCATGAGCGGGAAACAATCGAGGCGTTTGAAAAGGGCTTTGTCCCGGCATTGGCGGTTCCCAATTCCATTTCTGTGGCAGTCGCGCCGTTCAATTTATAAGCTTTGTTTGTAAGTCCCTTGGTTCCATCGTTCAGAATAAAATACGCGCTTCTGTTGGCTTCCTTTATAGAGTTTGTGCATAATAAATATGTGTAAACAATGGAATATTTGTTGTAAACTATCGATCCGCCATTTCCAATGCCAGTCACCAAGGCCCAAGAGACTCCGTCAGCTGAATAATACAGTTGGCGATTTATTCCAACATTAGTGCCGTCTTTTAGGTTTTCGGCCGAAATGCCTACAAGGGCGTAAAGATAATTATTGTCAGCCGCTAATTTCAAGACTTGTCCAGCTGGACTAACACAAGGCAACCAAGAGCCGTAAAAATTCCAACTCTTATGCTTGTAATATATTCCGCCATTTGCTAGATAATACTTGTCTTTAAATCTTACAATCGCGCTAATGTCTCCAGCTATATTTCCATCTTCCAATTTAACTTCTTTTCGAATGTTGTCGTAAATAACTCCTTGACAAGAAAAACAAATGAAAGCGGAAAAGCTAAAAAGAAAAGCAATAAAGATTTTTTTTGTTAAAGAAATTTTCATGCAACCGCTCCTCTAAAAATGGTATTTTACGCCGGCTGAAACAGAGGCCATATTAAGGTAATCGTTTTTTTCCGGTTCCTTAAAATACCATTGCGGCATATAAGAGAAAAATCCCTCGATTCCCGCTGACCAACTCTCGTTGATTCTATAATAAGCGCCCGCTCCGCAACGCAAAACAAGGGCCGGGAAAAAGGTGTTGCTCAAATAGTTTTCAACCGCCATTCCAACATTCAATGTAATGGGAAATTCAAATTTATTTATGGCCGGAAGAAATGTCACTCCAACAGACATAGGGATATACGTGAATATATTGCTTCCGATTGTCGGATTGTAGCCAAAAGCCAATTCCGCGCCAATCGCAAGCCATGTTGTCAAAAAGCGGTTGTAGCTTACCGTTATCTGGCCGCCCACTTTTAGCTTGTCGTCAAAATTCAAAGGAATGCTTGGCATTACGCGAATGTTAATGAATTGGTCTCCCGGAGCGTTTTGCAAATAAACGAATTCTTCTCCGTCGTCATAAACGTCAGGCGCGTCTTCGTCTTCTTCGGCTTCTTCGTTTTGGCTGTCGGAAGCCGCAGGCTCTTCGTTTTGCTTTTGAGCGGCGCTGTCTTGATTTTGCCGGCTCTGAGTCTCTTGGTTTGTTGAATTGTCCTGCGAAAAGAAATTCGCGCTAGTCAAAAAAAAGACGAAAAAAGCGAGAACAATTATTTTTAACTTGCTTTTCATAAATCCTCAAATATGGTAGAATATTATATACTTTTTTAGTAAACAAAGCAATAAGAATAATGGTTACAGGGGAATTTTGAATGATTATCGACGGAAAGGCAATAGCGGCGGACATAAGGGCCAACGTGGCGAAAAAAACGGCTGAATTAAAGGAAAAGGGCGTTTTTCCAGCCCTTAGCGTGATTTTGGTTGGCGACAATCCCGCAAGCGTAAGTTACGTCACAGGAAAGCAAAAAGCCCTTGCCGAAGCGGGAATGGTTGACAAATCCATTCACTTGCCGGAATCCACCAGCGAAGAAGAATTGCTTGCCTTGATTGCAAAGCTCAACGCCGACCCGTCTGTTCACGGAATTTTGGTCCAGCTTCCCCTCCCAAAGCGCATAAACGAAGAAAAAGTCACCTTGGCGATTGACCCCAAAAAAGACGTTGACGGCTTTCATCCCGTAAACATGGGAAACCTTTTGATAGGAAAAAAAGGCTTTTTGCCCTGCACTCCCCACGGAATTTTGATTTTGCTTGAACGAGCCGGCGTAAAGACAAACGGCGCCAGAGCCGCGGTAATCGGCCGCTCAAACATCGTCGGAAAGCCG
>JAILDQ010000311.1 GCA_024689365.1 Treponema sp.
GGATTTTGCGAAATGCTTTTTCTGAGTTGGTCGCGGGTTTTAGAAGTGCCCAAAGGCAAAAGATAGTCGTTCACAAAAAAAGAGAAGATGGAAATCAAAACGCCCATAATCAAAATCGGACGCAGCAAAAGCCTTCCCAAATGATAGCCCGAAGCCTTGAAAATCAAAATCTCGTTGTCAGTGTTCATTCGGCCAAGGCACATCAAAAATCCTGTCAACGTGGCAAAGGGCGCGGATTGGGCGATTACAAACGGAAGCGAATAAAACATCAATTTCATCGCGTCGCCCAAGGGAATGTGTTTTCCCAAAAGCTGCTTCATAAAGAGCATGATTTGGTTGACGAAGAAAATCAAAAAGAAGAAAAGGTACATTACCAAAAAGTAAGCCAGAAGCTGCTTTACGATGTAGCGCAAAAGCTTTCGCTCGCGGTAATTTCTGCGCTTGAATTGCAGTTGAACGTATTTTTTCCTTGCCTGTCCGTAAAGGTCCATGGAAAATTCAACCGCAACTTGAACTTTTTTGTACTGAAGAATTTTATGCTTAAGAATATGAAAGCCCGCCGCTATTTTTCGATAGGCGCGCTCAAATTTTTCGCGGGCAAGATCCTGAAGGTCCATTACTTTCCAGTCGAGCCAAAACCGCCCGCACCTCGATCGGTTTGGTCAAGAGAATCAACAAGGCTGAATTGGGCTCGGGTCACAGGCGCGGCGATGATTTGCGCGATTCTGTCGCCTGAGTTTACGGTGAATTTTTCCTTGCCCAAATTAATTAAAATCACTTTAAGTTCGCCGCGGTAATCGCTGTCGATTGTTCCGGGCGTGTTCAAAACGGTCACGCCGTTTTTAGCCGCAAGGCCAGACCGAGGCCTAACTTGAATTTCGTAGCCCTCGGGAATGGCAAAGAACAAACCAGTTCCAATCAAAGCCTTTTCGCCTGGCAGCAATTCCACAGGAGCGTCGACAAAAGCGCAAACGTCCGCGCCCGCCGCTCCGGCAGTCTTGTATTCGGGAATCTTCACTCCGTCCAAAGCCTTGACTTTGATTGAAAGCTCGTTCATTCTTTTTGGCCTCTATTATTTCTTTTGTTCGTCCAAAGCGTCGATGTAAGAAAGCTGCAAGCGGCCTCTCTGGTCTACTTCCAAAAGTTTTACAGGAATAACCTGTCCTTCTTTTAGAACGTCCGTCACCTTTTCAACTCTGTCGTGAGAAAGCTTTGAAATGTGGCAAAGGCCTTCTTTTCCAGGGAGAATTTCGATAAAGGCGCCAAAGTCCTTGATGCTCTTTACAGTTCCCTGATAAATCGTGCCTGGCTCCGGATCTTCGGTGATGCCCTTAACGGCCTTTTTGGCTTCTTCGGCATGCTGGCCAGTTTTTCCGTAAATTGTAACCGTTCCGTCTTCGTCAGTGTTGATTGTAACTTCGTACTGGGCGCAGAGAGCCTTGATGTTCTTTCCGCCAGGTCCAATCAAAGCGCCGATTCTGTCGATTGGGATTTTCATTGTAAGAATTTTCGGAGCGTATGGAGAAAGAGGCTGCGGCTTGTCGATGCACTTTTCCATGATTGAAAGAATGTGCAAGCGGCCAACGCGGGCCTGTTCCAAAGCCTTCTTCATGATTTCTGTCGTAACGCCAGGAATCTTGATGTCCATCTGGAAGCCTGTGATTCCGTCCTTTGTTCCGGCAACCTTAAAGTCCATGTCGCCAAGGTGGTCTTCTTCTCCCAAGATGTCGCTCAAAATCTTGTACTTTTCGTAGTGGTCGCCTTCTGTAATCAAGCCCATGGCGATTCCGGCAACCATCTTCTTAAGAGGAACGCCGGCGGCGAGCATTGAAAGACATCCGCCGCAAGTTGAAGCCTGCGACGACGAGCCGTTAGACTCAAGAATTTCTGAAACTACGCGAACTGTGTAGGGGAATTCTTCGCGGCTTGGAACCATCGGAGCCAATGAGCGGCGGGCCAAGTTTCCGTGACCGATTTCGCGGCGGCCAGTCGTGAGTTTTCCTGTTTCGCCGACTGAATACGGCGGGAAGTTATAGTGAAGGATGAAGTGCTCGCTTCTCTCTCCGTCGATGTCGTCGTAAGACTGTTCGTCCTGCAAAGTTCCCAAAGTTGTCACAGCCAAAGACTGTGTTTCGCCGCGGGTGAACAAGGCGCTTCCATGCGGACGCGGCAATACGTTCACTTCGCAAGTGATCGGGCGAATCTCGTCGCACTTTCTTCCGTCGATGCGAACGCCTTCGTCCAAAATTGACTTTCTCAAAAGTTTGTACTGAATGTCGTCGAACAAAGCGTCAAAGAGCTTTTTCTGAGTTTCGTCCTCAAGCTGTTCGGCATATTCGGCGGCGATTTGCTTTTTAACGGCCTTAACGGCGTCTCCGCGAGCCTGCTTTCCTGGGCGGAAGTTGGCTTCCTTAACAAGCGGAGTGGCCTTGGCTTCGATTTCGGCGGCGTTGGCCAATGTAACGTCAAGAGGCGCGAGAGGAAGCTTTTCCTTTCCGGCCTTCTTAACCAATTCTTCCTGAAGCAAGCACATGTCCGTAATGAACTTCTGCGCCTCGTTCAAAGCGCCGAGCATAACGTCTTCGCTGGCTTCGTTGGCGCCGCCTTCTACCATAGTGAAGCCGTCTTTTGTTCCGGCAACTACGATTTCAAGCTGGGCTTTTTCCTGCTCTTGGAATGTCGGGTTGATGACATACTTTCCGTCAACGTAACCTACGCGGCAAGCGGCGACAGGTCCATGGAAAGGAATGTCTGAAATTGAAACGGCCGCGCTCGAAGCGATAACGGCCAAAATGTCGGGAGTGTGAATTCCGTCAGCGCTTACGCAAGTCGGAACGATTTGAATCTCGCGTCCAAAAGACATTTCAAAAAGCGGACGCATCGGGCGGTCGATAAGGCGGCTGACCAAGATTTCCTTGTCCTTGGGGCGGCCTTCGCGCTTAACAAAGCCTCCGGGGATTTTTCCGGCGGCGTAAAATTTTTCATTGTATTCAACAGTAACAGGAACGTAATCCATTCCCTCAACTACTGTGCTCGAAGCGCAAACTGTGGCGATAACCGCCGTTCCCGCGAACTGGGCATAAACGCAGCCGTTGGCCTGCTTGCCGATTTTTCCGGTTTCAAGAATCAATTCCTCGTCGCCGATTTTGTAAGTCACTCTTTCTACTGACAATTCTATTTCCTCTTTATCTTCTTTTCCGCGATTAAAGGAGCGCGGGCAACCAAGTTGAAAGCAAGCTTTCAACTTAACGAGTTTTAAGCCGCTACCGCAGCTTAAAACATCGCGATTTTTAGTTTACTTTCTCAAGCCGAGCTCTTTGATAAGGGCGCGGTAGCCTTCCAAGTCCTTTCTCATCAAGTACTTGAGGAAGCGCTTTCTCTGTCCTACAACTTTCATCATGCTGCGTTTTGCGCTTGAATCTTTAGGAAAGCGGTTTACGTGATCTGTAAGCTGCTGGATGCGGCTTGTCAAAAGCGCGATTTGAACCTTTGTGTTTCCTGTGTCGTTTTCGTTGGCTCCAAATTTGCTAACGATTGAATGTGACAATTCCTTTGAGAGTGCCATATTTTTCTCCTAAAAAATAATTTGCTTTTTTACCCTAGCGGGGTTTTTATTGGAATTCAATTTCTTGAATTGAAAAATCTTTTTGCTCAAGCGGAAATTCCAGGCGAAGGAATTGGCCTTCCGCATAAAAAAAGGCTGAACTTTTTTTACCGTCAAAAACAACGCTAACCGGATGCCGTCCGGCTTTTGGCAAAACTTGCGTTGTTCTTTCGTTTGCAATCAATGACAGACTTGAATCCGACGAACTCGCTCTCCACTCTAAGCGGGAGCAGTCAAGGCGGTAAGGTCTTCCCAAAAGTTTTTTCGCCAAAGCGAAATCGCCTTCTTGGACCGCGCCGCGAATCAAGCTTGAACTGACGCGTTTGCCGTTTAGCGTCACGTCGTCCAAAACCTTCAGTTCCAAACCCTTGCTTGTCATGTAATCCGACAATTCGGCAACGCCGGTGTCTAAATTATGTCCGCAACGGAAATCGGAGCCTGCCGCCAAAAATTGCATAGAACAAAATTTTCTCAATTGGTCAAGAAAATTCCTTCCTTCTATTTTACTGAAATCTTCGGAAAAGTCAATCATTATGCAAAAATCAAAGGCCCTTTTCTCAAAATATTCCAGCTTTTGTTTTTCCGTGGAAACGTCTCCGGGATAGGCGGGATTCTTCAAGGCCCCGGGAGAGCGGCAAAAAGTGACAACGCCGCTCAAAAGCCGCCCTTGCTTTTTCTTCCATTCAAAGACGGCGTCAAAAAGCGCTTGGTGGCCAATGTGCATTCCGTCAAAGCCGCCGATTGCGATCGCGGAGGGGCCGATTGCCTCTTGGCAAAAAATGTCATTCCAAGAATAAACTTTCATTTTTGGCCCCCGCTTTTTGGAACGACATATTCGTATTTTGCAAAGCCTTGGCTTTTTGAAATCGCGCCCATAAAATTATTTTGCGTGTCAAAAACGGCGCTGGCCCCCTCCTCCAAGGGCTTGCAAAAAAGCCTGTCGCGCAAGGGCCTTCCGTTGTAAAAATCTCCTTCGCTTCCTTCTTTTATAAAAGCGCTTTTCATTCCGCAAAGGCTTGCGATTTGGGGAGTCATCGGCGCCAACGACTGGCCGCTTATAGTGTCTTTGTTTGCCGCGTCCTTCAACAAGAAACTTCCCACCCTTGTTCGCTTGAGTTCCTTTAGATGGGCGGCGCTATTTAAGTCCAGCGCGATGTCGCGGGCAAGGCAGCGAATGTAAGTTCCCTTGCTGACCAAAAAACGGACGCGGGCGCTTTGAACAAGGCCATCCTTTGTTTGAGCGTCAAGCAATTCGTTTTGGTAAACCTCTATCGGCCTTTCAGGAATCACGGCGGCCTTTCCTTCCCGGGTAAGGTCGCTCGCGCGCTTTCCACCGATTTTTATCGCGGAAAATTCCGGCGGCCTCTGCATAAGCTTTCCTGTAAATTTATTGAGGGATTCTTTCAATGCGTCCAAAGTTGGAAGAGGCGCGGTCTTTACAACTTGGCCTGTCGGGTCAAGAGTGTCGGTTTCTTCTCCAAAAACTATAAGGGCTTCGTATTCTTTGTCAAAGGCCGTTATCAAGCCGGCCAAGCGGGTAAGGCTTCCGACGCAAACGACCAAAAGGCCTTGCGCGAATGAATCCAAAGTTCCTGTATGGCCGAGTTTTTTTGTGCCCAAAACTTTTTTGATTTTTCCCAAGGAAGAAAAGCTTGTGATTCCGGGCTCCTTGTCATAGAGGATTATTCCTGAAATGTTGGGCCGTTCCGCCATAAACGCTATTCCTGGGAAGAAGCGTCGCTTGCCTTTTGTCCGGCGGCGGCGGAAACTTCCGCGTCGTGTCGAACCAATTCGTCAAGCTTTTTTGCCATCTCGTAGCCGTCGCGAATCGAAGTGTCGGCCACAAAATGCAAGTGGGGAAATTGGCGGATCGTAAGTTTTTTTGCTATCGTGGATTGAATGAAGCCCGCCGCGCTGGTCAAGCCTTCAACGCCGCGATTGAGTTCCGATTCAGACATGAATGTTGAAACGTAAACTTTCGCGTGCGCCAAATCCTTGGCCACTTCAACACGGTTGATTGTCAAAAAGTTTGACACGCGGGGATCTTTTATTTCAGTTCGCAAAATCATGTTGGCGATTTCGCCCCTGATTTGCTCGCCCAGCTTTAAAAGCCTGTACTGACCCATCAAGCCTCTCCTTCTGCAGAAGCGGCGTTAATATGCGGATTCACTCCATGGCTTCCGGGCTTTGCGTCGGCGGCTTCTTTTCGAGCGCGGGCAGCGGCCTTTTCGGCGGCGATTTTTTCGTCTTCGGCGGCCTTAGCCTCGGCGGCGCGGGCTTCCGCTTCGCTTCTCTGTTCGGCGGCGGCGGCTTCGTTCTTAGACTTATCGTCAATCAAAGCGTCGCCAAGCTTTCTGGCAACTTCGATGTATTCAAAGGCTTCGATTTGGTCGCCAACATGAATGTCCTGCCAGTTCTCCAAGCCAACGCCGCATTCGTAGCCCTTGGCAACTTCTTTGGCGTCGTCCTTAAAGCGCTTGAGAGACGAAACTTTTCCCGTGTAAATTACGATGCCTTCGCGGATAAGGCGAACGCCGCAATTTCTCTTGATGACGCCGTCCGAAACATAACAACCGGCGATTGTGCCAATCTTTGGAACCTTGAATGTGTTCTGAACTTCCACAGTTCCGATGACCTGCTCTTTCGTGTCGGGACTGAGCATGCCTTCCATGGCCGCTGTGATTTCGTTGACGCATTCGTAAATAATAGAATACTTTCTGATTTCGACCTTTTCCTGCTCGGCCAAAAGCTTTGCCTTTGGAGTCGGGCGAACGTTGAAGCCGACGATAATCGCGTTGGAGTCAGCGGCGGCCAAAATGACGTCGCTTTCGTTGATGGCGCCGGCCGACGAGTGGATGACAACAAGGCGAATGTCTTTTGTAGAAAGTTTTTCCAAAGCCACTTTAAGGGCTTCGGCGCTTCCCTGCAAGTCAGCCTTGATGACAACCTTAAGCTCTTTGACTTCGTGAGCGTCGATTGTCTGGTAAAGATTGTCGAGAGTGACTTTCTTGACGGCCTTTGCGTCCTCAAAGCGCTTGAGCTCGACGCGTTTTGTAGAAATGGCGCGGGCCTCTTTTTCGCTTTCGGTAACCTGGAAGGGGTCTCCGGCGTTCGGCATGTCTTCGATTCCGATGACTTCAACCGGCTGGCTTGGCGTGGCCTCTTGAATGCGCTTGCCCCTGTCGTTGAACATGGCGCGAACGCGGCCAGAATAAATTCCGGCTACAAAGGGGTCTCCCTGGTGAAGGGTTCCGCGCTCGACTACGATTGTCGATACAACGCCGCGGCCTTGGTCGATTCTTGACTCAAGGACTTTTCCTTCGGCTCGGCAATCCCAAACAGCCTTAAGCTCAAGCATTTCAGCCTGAAGCAAAATCGCGTCAAGGAGGTCGTCAATTCCCTCGCCCTTCAAGGCGCTGATGTTTACATATTGAGTGTCTCCGCCCCAATCTTCCGGGGTAAGGCCCAATTCCGTCAACTGGGTGCGAACGCGGTCAGGATTTGCGTCGGGCTTGTCTATTTTGTTGACGGCTACGATAATCGGAACCTTCGCGTCCTTGGCATGGTTTACGGCTTCCAAAGTCTGGGGCATAACGCCGTCGTCAGCGGCAACTACCAAAACAACGATGTCGGTGATTTGGGCGCCGCGGGCTCGCATCATAGTGAAAACTTCGTGGCCAGGAGTGTCCAAGAAAGTGATTTTTCCCTTTGAAGTTTGAACGCTGTAAGCGCCGATGCTCTGGGTGATTCCTCCGGCTTCTCCTTCGGCGACGTGGCTGTGGCGAATCGCGTCAAGAGTCTTTGTTTTACCGTGGTCAACGTGACCCATTACAGTTACAATCGGCGGACGAGGCTCTTGCTTGTCGTCGTTGCTGGTGTCGCGAGCGATTACGGTTTCGTCGTAAAGGCTTACCAAGTGAACTTCGCAATTGTATTCGGCGGCCAAAAGAGTCGCAGTGTCGCTGTCTATTGACTGGGTGATGGTCACCATCTGGCCCATCGACATAAGCTTTGCGATGATTTCGCTCGCCTTAAGGTTCATCTTGCGGGCCAAGTCGCTGACAGAAACCGTTTCCATAATGTCGATTGACTTTGGAACTACGCTAACCTGAGTCTCTGTCTTCTTCTGGCTTTCGTAGAACTTGTCCTCGTCAAAAGCCTCTTCCTTGTCCTTTCTGCTGTAAACCTGTTTCTTTCCCTTGAAAGTTTTCTTGGGAGCGTTCTGGCTTGGCTTTCCGCCGGCCATATTATTCGGGGCGAACGACGAGCCGGAATTAAATCCTGTTCCGGGCCTGTTGTTAAAGCCGCCTTGATTGTTGCGGTTAAAGCCGCCCTGGCCGCCGCGATTGAATCCGCCCTGATTGTTGCGGTTAAAGCCGCCTTGGCTGTTGCGATTGAAGCCGCCCTGATTGTTGCGATTGTCGCGCTCGCGGTTTTGGTAGCCGGCGCGGGCTTGGGCGCCGGTAAAGCCGCCCGAGCGGTTTTGGTTGTTATTATAACCGCCGCGATTGTTATTGTTGTTGCGGTTCCATTGACCCTTTGAGTGGTCGCTTAAATTTCCGGCCTTAACGTTGGGCCTTGCGGAATTTAGAGAGAATGAGGTTGCGGGCCTTCTTGCAGGAGCCTGCGAAGGCGACCTTTGAGCCGCGGGAGCTTTTTGAGCGCCAGACAAGGGCGCGGCCGCGCTTGCGGCGGGCTTCTTTTCTTCAGCGTCAGCAGGCTTGGCCGCCTCTTGATTTTTTGGAGCGGCAGAAGTTGAAGCCGCGTTGTTGGCGGTTGCGTTTGGAGCGGCGCGTTTTTTTACTAAAACAACCTTTTTCTTTTTTTCAGACGGAGCCGCCGAATCCGCGGCGCTATCCGCAGTTTTAGGGGCCGCTGATTTTTTGTGCAATACAACTCCGCTCTTTTTCTCTGTTTCTTCTGCCATTAACTATTATTCCTCGTCCTCTTTAAATTCAAACTCTACCCCGCACTTGGGACAATGTGTCATGTCGAGAGTTATCACGGCGCCGCACTCAGGGCATCGATATTCTTCCTCGGCCTCTGAATCGGCTTGCTCATTTGATTCGGACTGGGGAGCGCTTTCCTCCGCTTCGTCCTCTTCCACAAATTCCACGTTTTGGTTGATAAGCTCGTTGATTTTTTCCAAGTCTTCCTTAGAAACTCCCTCAACATTGATTGACTCGTAATCGTCAACAAACTTCTGAACGTCTTCAATTCCCGCTTCCTTAAGAAGAGCGGCGACGCGCTCGTCAACGCCAGGCAATTCCGCAATCGTGGCGATTTCTTCATAGTTGTCGTTGAAAAGGCTTTGGGCGTTCTGTCTTGTGGCAATCTCGCTAAGATCAAGCTCGGCGGCCTGCTCCTCAGTCTTAACGTCGATGTTCCAGTCGCAAAGGCGGTTGGCCAAACGAACGTTCAAGCCCTGCTTTCCAATCGCCAAAGAGAATTGGCTGTCGGGAACAATCGCCAAGGCTTGCTTTTTGTCCTGGTCAAGAATGATTACCCTGCCAACTTCGGCCGGGCTCAAGGCGTTCTTAATGAAAACAGTCGGCTCGGGATCGTATCTCAAAACGTCGATTTTTTCTCCGAGCAATTCATGGATTACGTTCTGGATGCGAACGCCCTTAAGGCCAACGCAAGCTCCAACTGGATCCACGTCCTCGCGGGCGCTGGAAACGGCAATCTTGGTGCGGTAGCCGGCCTCGCGAACGATTTTGTTTATTTCAACGGTTCCGTCAAGAACTTCAGGAACTTCAGACTCAAGAATCGAGCGAACCAATTCCGGCGCCGAGCGCGAAAGAATCAACTGGATTCCGTTGTTGGTTTTTGAAATGTCAACGACCAAGGCTCTGATGCGCTCGCCCTTTTCGTATTTTTCGCGCGGAGACTGGTATTTAACAGGAAGCACGCCCTCAACCTTTCCAAGGTCAACGTAAATCGTGCCGTTTCTCTCGCGCTGGAAGTAACCGATGATGATTCCTCCAACCTTGTCTTTGTATTCATTGTAAAGAGTGTTCTTGTAGCTTTCGTTCAAGCCTTGGTGTCCAGACTGCTTTCCTGTAGTAACGGCCGAACGGTCGTATGACTTAGGGTCTTCCGGAATGTCAAGCTCGTCTCCGATTTCGCAATCAGGACTCAACTCGCGGGCTTCATCCAACTCGATTTCCGAAACCGGGTCGTAAACGCCGTCAACAACTTCCTTTCTTGAATAAAGGGTCACGTCTTTGGGAATGCCGGACTCGTCTTCGTCAAAAACAACCACCGCGTTTTCATTGGTTCCGTGGGCCCTCTTGTAAGCGGCCTTGAGCATGTCTTCGATGACCTTTTTCACCGCGTCCGGCGAATAGCCGTTTGATTCCATAAGTTCTTTGATGGCCTCAGCCATTGACGATGAATTGTCTTGAACTTTTTTCTTCCCTGCCATAAAGTCTACCTCTATTTATATTTATGAGCGTAAAAATTTCGCTTTAGCTATGTCTTCGTATTTATAAAGCTTTTGTTCGCCCTCGCAATTGAGGGTGACAGCCTTAGAATCCGCGCCTTCTATAACTCCCGAAACCCAGTCGGAAATGTTTTTGTCCCAAACGCGAATCTCCGTTCCCTTAAAGAGCGCGAACTCAGCCGCGTTCTTGATGTTTCTGTCAGTGCCAGGCGAAGTGAGCTCCATATAAGTGTCGTCGGTGCCAAGCAAGGCCTCAAGACGGGGCAAAAGGGCGTGATGCGCTTTTGAGCAATCCTCAACGCCGATGGTTTTTGTTGAATCCTGGCTGGCTATCACGGCGCTGATTTTCACCGTCGTTTTTTGCGGAATGATTTTTAGGTCAACAAGAACGTAGCCCATGGAGCGAACCAAAGGCTCGCATTCTGAATAATGTGGAATTGTGTTTAAGTCAATAAAATCCATTTACACCGCGCCAAAAAAAAAGACCTGCTTTCGCAAGTCCACTTTAAAAGGAGATTAAAATGTACGCTCTTAAAATAACAAATTAGAAAAAAAATGTCAATACATTATAGAGAAAAAAAGACAAAAAAGCGATGTCAAAAGCCAATTCACTGCCAAAGGCCCCCTTCTTTTCTCCGCCATAGTTGAACAATCGCCCTTTTTATTATATAATAATTTCCTATGATTTGGGTTATTGGTTCTACAGGAATGCTAGGCGCGGAGTTTTGCCGCTTGCTCGAAAAAAATAAAATTCAATTTGTCGGAACTTCAAGCGACGTTGACGCGCGCGAATACGCGGCGCTAAAGGCCTTTGCCGACAAGTGGGAAACTGAAAATTATATGGAGGCCCACAAAAACGGAACCGCCGGCCGCATTCAATGGATTGTCAACTGTTCGGCCTACACCGCCGTTGAAAAGGCTGAAAGCGACAAAGAGGCCGCAAAAGCCCTTAACGTTGACGCCGCGAGAAACATAGCCCGAACGGCCAGGGAAATCGGCGCAAAGTTGATTCACATTTCAACAGACTATGTTTTTAACGGAAGAGCGGACTCCCCCTACAATGAGGACGACGCAAAAAGCCCCTTGGGAGTTTACGGACAAACTAAGTCGGATGGCGAAGACGAGATTCAAAAATTGATGACCCAATACTTCATCATCAGAACCTCTTGGCTCTACGGCTTCAACAGGCCCAATTTTGTCTACACAATGGCACAATTAATGAACACAAAAGAAGAAATAAAAGTCGTGAACGACCAAATCGGAAGCCCCACCTTCACCGCCGACTTGGCGGAAGCAATGCTAATGATTATAAAAAACTGCGAAAAGGCGGGAACCAATATTTTCAGCAAGGAAAAAGTTCCTTACGGCGTTTATCATTTTACAAACGAAGGCAAATGCAGTTGGTTTGACTTTGCGCTTGAAATCCAGCGCTTGCTAAAAAAATGCAAGCTTATTTCAAACGATTGCAAGGTCAACTCTTGCACAACCCAAGAATACGGCGCCAAAGTCGAACGCCCCGCGTATTCAGTTTTGAGCAAGGAAAAAATAAAGGCGGCTCTAAAAACAAAGATTCCTAAATGGCAGGACAGTTTGGACCGCTTCATCAAAGACGAAAGATTTGAAATCCCGCAATGATAGCGGGCAAAACCAGGAGAAAACATGAGAAAGCTTAAGAACATTTTGGTCACAGGAGGAGCGGGATTCATCGGAACGAATTTCATCCGCTGCCTTTTTGGAATGAGCGCTTCAGGAAAAAAGGAATTCAATTTTGAGGAATTTTCAGGCCGCGTGGTGAACCTTGACGCCTTGACTTACGCGGGAAACCTTGAAAACCTTGCGGACGTTGAGGAAAAATACGGAAACGCTGCCGGAAGCGGCCAGCGCTACTTCTTCGAGCGCGCCGACATTTCGGACAGAAAGGCTGTTGAACGCATTTTCAAGGAATACGACATTGACACAGTCGTTCACTTTGCCGCCGAGAGCCACGTTGACCGCTCGGTTTTGGATCCAGAAGCCTTCGTGCGGACAAACGTTATGGGAACTTACACCCTTCTTGACGTGGCGAAAAATTATTGGGGCTGCTCGTTGGACAATCCCCGCGACGACGTTTTGTTCCATCACATTTCCACCGACGAAGTTTACGGCTCCCTTGGACCGACAGGCTATTTTAAGGAAACCACCGTATACGACCCAAGAAGCCCCTACTCGGCTTCAAAGGCTTCCAGCGACCATTTGGTTTTCGCATACCACCACACATTCGGCCTTCCGATCACCCTTTCAAACTGCACGAACAATTACGGCCCCTACCAGTTCCCGGAAAAGCTCATCCCTTTGATGATTTTGAACATTTCAACTGGAAAAGACTTGCCGGTTTACGGCGAAGGAAAGAACATCCGCGACTGGATTTACGTTGAAGACCACAACAGGGCCGTTTGGCTTATTTTGAAAAACGGAAAGAACGGACAAAAATACAATATCGGCGGCGAAAACGAATGGCAGAACGTCCAGCTTTTGGACAAGCTTATCGAAATCTCAAGCGAAAAACTCAACAAGAGCGCCGACGATGTAAGAAAGACAATCGTCCACGTAAAGGACAGGCCCGGCCACGACGCGCGCTACGCGATTGACTGCTCAAAGATAAAAAGCGAATTGGGCTGGAAGCGCGAGATGACTTTTGAGCAAGGCCTTGAAATGACCGTTCAATGGAACTTGCAAAACAAAGAGTGGATTGACCACATTAAAAGCGGCGACTACCTAAAATGGGTCGAGAAAAATTATTCAGCCCGTTGATTTGACTAAATGAAAAAAACGTTTGCGATTTTAGCCTTTTTAATTTTGACTCAGGGCCTTTGGGCCCAAGAAGCGCCTCTTCTTCAGGAAGGTGAAATTAAAGAAGCGGCGCCAGAAATTTCTTCTCAAGAAGAAACGCAAGAAAGCGAAGAACTCCCCCTTCAAGAAGAGCTTTCCGTTCAAGAAGAGCTTCTTCTTCAGGAAAATGAAATTCAAGAAACTGCGTCTGAAAATTCCTTTCAAGAAGAAAACGAGCGCGAGGAAGAAAGCTTAGAGAAAAACGCCTCAACTCAAGAAAAGGAATGGCTTGTTCAAGAAGTTTTTTACGACCCAAAAGGCGGAACAAAAATCGCCGCGCTAAAACGAAAGCTTAAAATAGCTCCTGGAAAAATATTTAAAAACCGCCAGGAGCTCGACGACTTTATCGTAAAGGCAAAGCAGGATTTAATAAACGAGCGCCTCTTTGAAAGCGTTGAGGTAAACGCGGAAGAAATCGGAGAAGACGGCGAAAAAATCGCGGCGAAAATCAACGTTCAAACAGTTGACTCAGGCCACTTCATTTTCATGCCCTATCCAAAGTACGATTCAAACGAAGGCTTTGAGTTCAAGGTTAAGCTCAAGGACGACAACTTCATGGGCTTGATGAGCCCGCTTTCTTCCGACGTTTTTGTTCAATACGAGCAAAAGGAAGGAAAGAGCGACGACTTTGTGACCGGCGCGAGCTTGGAATACAAATTGCCGTTTGAGCTTGGCCCAATTCAGGCTTCTTGGAACAACGACCTTTTCTTTAAATACGCCTTTATACGCGCCGAACCCGAATGGAATCTAAAAACAGGCTTTTCATTCGTCCTTCCATTTGAAAGAGTATCCCTGCGGCTTGACTTGACGCAAGGCTTTGTCCGCGACTCGGACTACAAGGTTTTTAACGACGAGCTTTACTGGGCAGAAAACGCAAAGTTCTCAATTCCGATTGTATTGGAGCGCTTTAAGAAAATCGGCGACTTGGTATACACGCCCGCCGTTGAAATCGACGCAAAATGGAACTTGGACGGCATCAATTCCAAAAATGAAGACATGCTTTCTCCTAGACTTATTTTCTCTCATGAATTGACTTTGGGCCAAGTGAATTGGGTGGGAAACTTTAGAAAGGGCTTTTCTGTAAGCGCAAAGCAAAGCATGGCCTATAATTTTTATTTAAACGAAATGCAGCCGGGAGTAAAGCTTCAAGGAACCTTCTTCAACGCATGGAAATACGCAGGCATCAACTCCCGCTTTTTGCTCTTTGCAGAAAGCAACACATACACCCGCTTTGGAAAATACTTGCGCGGTGTCTCGGACGACCAATATTTTGCGGGCTTTGCCAAAACGCCAAACGGTTACGCGACAAAGGGAGCCGCGGCCATCATCCTTAACTTTGACGTTCCGATTCATTTTATGACAGTAATTTGGGAAGACTGGGGCGTTCCCTTCCTGAACTTCTTTAACTGCGAGATTCAAGTGATGCCCTTCATTGACCTGGCCCTTGCTGCAAACAGAGTCACAGGCCGAGTCTTTGACCCCCGCGACGGATTTTATTGCGCTGGAATCGAAGTCAACGTGTTCCCCCATAAATGGAAGAGCGTTCAAATCAGAAGCAGCCTAGGACTTGACATCGGCCGCCTCTTTTTGAGCGACAAAATCGACACAAGTTGGCGCGACGAAAAGTCAGGCAAATTTGAATTGACTGTTGGAATCGGCTTGTTCTACTGAGAGGATTTTTGGCTTTCTGTCTTTGCGGCCGCGGCCCAATATTGGTCGGGGCAAGAAGAGGCCATGATTTGCAAAAGAGATTCCCCGAATTTTTCCCAGCCATTGTCCTTCGCGCTCAAAGCCATGTCATAAAAGCCTTTCCAAACGTTGTTTTTTCCGGTCCATTGCATTACATCTTCATAGATGGCGCATTCCTTAAAAAAATCCGAAAGTTTTTCGTAGGAATATTCAGGGCTTCTGTCGCGCAAAATTTCAAGAATCCAAGTAAAGGAGCAAACCACGCCTGAAGCGGTCATGTTCCACGAGTCGCGCTTTCGCTTTTGGCTTTTGTACAATTCACCCAAATCAAAATACGCTTTTATTGAATTCATGGCCGAGTGGCGGTTCAGCATAAAAAAGTAATCCACAACATCCTTGCGCTTAAGGGAAGCGGAACGGGCCATCGCCCTTTTTGCGGCGTCGTTCTTGTAAAGGCCGTCGTCCGCCACAATCAAAAGCAGAGAGCCTTCCCATTCGCTTTTGTCGCCCTGAACTTTTGCCAAGTCCGCGATTTCGTAAAGTATGTCAAATTTTTGGGCGGGTATGTCAAGCAAGTCGCTTTGGCTTCTTGCGTTTTGCAAGAATTGCATCGCCAAATCGTACTCTCCTTCCAACCTGTAAATTTTTGCCAACAAAAAATCGCATTCAGGATACTCATTCAAGCGCATCAAAAAATCGCGCAAGTTTGGAAGAGAATTTCCAAAATAATCAGCGCCTTTTTTTCCAAGCCAATAATCGATTATTTCAAGGGCGTCAAAAGACTCTCGTTCCTGCAGAATCGGCATCAAGTCTGAGATGAAAGGCCCGTTCTTCTTGACCTCAGGCGCGTGGAGGGTGCCGTCCATTACGTAACGGTTCCATTCCAATTCCCTGGCCCGAGATTTTTTGGCGTCCTCGCACAAGGCGATCGCGTCTCCGTACTCGCCTTTTTCAAAAGCCACTTGAGCCTTTGCCAAAACGCGCCAGCTTTGCTCGCTGACCTTGGGCTGAACGGGATGCTGGGCGAACAAGGCGCCGCCTAGAGTAAACAAAATAAACGCGGTAAATAACAGTTTTCTTTTCAAAGCGAATTAAATTCCTCTTCAAAGGCATTATCGGCATCTTTTTCGTCAACCGTTCGCATTATTTTTCCTTTTTTAAATAGAATCGCCTTTCCGCCGGCGCCGGCAATGCCCAAATCGGCGTGCTTTCCTTCGCCAGGGCCGTTAACCGCGCAGCCCATAATGGCCACCGTAACGTTTTTTTTGCTTGCCAAAAGGCGGCTTTGCCAGCGCTCAACAAAAGCGTGAACGTCAAAGCCCTGTCTTCCGCACCTTGGACAAGAGACGATTTGAACGCCGCCGCTTCTTTTTCCGCACTCGCGCAGGATTTCGCGGCCGGCAATGACCTCGTTTTTAGGGCTTGAGGAAAGGCTCACGCGGATTGTGTTTCCGATTCCTTCGTTTAAAAGGCGGGAAAAAGCCAATGTACTTTTTACGATTCCGCCAATCAAGGGTCCGGCTTCGGTAACGCCAATGTGCAGGGGAATGTCAAATTCCTTGGCGAATTCCTCGTTGCACAAAACCGTTTCCTCAACGCTCGAAGCCTTCATGCTGACGACCACTTGGTCAAAATTCAATTCCTCAAAAACCTTGCATTCTTCGGCGGCCGCAAGAGCCAGGGCTTTGGCGCGGCCCAAAATTCCGGCCTCAACTTGCTCCCTGAGTTTTTGCGGAAGGCTTCCTGAATTGACTCCGATTCTAATCGCGGCGCCCTTTTCCTTGCAAGCGTTGACAACGGCATCAACCCTTTCGCGGCTTCCGATGTTCCCCGGATTTATGCGAATGGCGGCCACGTCACCCTTTAGGCACTCCAAGGCAAGCCGATAGTCAAAGTGAATGTCGGCGACAAGAGGCATTTGGGCATTGGCCGCGATTTTGCAAAGGCCTTCGGCGCTTTTCACGTCTGGAACGGCAAAGCGGATTATGTCGCAGCCCAAGCCTTCAAGTTCTTGGATTTCTGAGAGAATGCGCTCAAATTTAAGCGGATTGCCGTCAAGGTCGTCTATGCCCTCTTTCCACATAGTTTGAATGGAAACAGGCTCTTCGCCGCCTACGCCAATCCGCCTAACGCGGCCTGAGCCGCCTAAGTAAACAGTGCGTGTCATAACAAGATTCTACGAGAATTGACTGGCGCCTTGCGACAGTTAATTCTCGCGTTTGCTAATTTGCGTCAGCAAATTAGCAAACAATCATTCCGAATACCATGCTGAACAAAGCGATGGTTTCGCAAAGACCAACTACCATGATGTAGTTTGTGAAGCCCTTTCCTGTTTCACCAAGAGCGTCAGAACCAGCGGCGCCAGCCTTTCCCTGGGCAACGGCAGACATGCACATAGACAAACCGCAAGCAAATCCCAAACCGAGCAAGAAGCACTGCTTGGCGATGTCAGCTCCAGCGGCGGCGCCGAGCATAGACTGCATCAACAAGAATCCGTAAATTGTCTGTGTCAACGGAGCGCCGGCAAATACAACCAAAAGGAAGGGAGCGGGCTTGTTGTTCAAGTAGCAGCGCTTCCAAGAGCCAATCGCGCCCTGTCCGGCAATACCAATTCCAATCGCGCTTCCCAAAGCGGCAATACCCATAACAACACCGGCACCAATCATACCCCAGTTCATAATTTCTCCTTAGCCGCTCATGGCGGCCCTTATTTATTCAATTTTAAGACAGCGTCAAAGGCCGTCTTTTTTCCAATAGTTAAAAGGCTAAATGCCTAACCTTCAGCTTACGAAGCCGAATCGGCGAAAGGCCGATACTTTGTTCCGCTCCAAGCCATTCCCAAGTGCTGCGAGAATTCCAAAGTGTTCAAGCGAACGCCGTGAACGATTACCGAAAGCAAGTTCAGAATCATGTTCAAGCCGTGGCCAAATACCAAAAGAATCACGCCAAAAACAATCATAGTCAATTTGCCGAACATCGGGCCGGCCATAGCGTTGACCGTTCCGCTGATCGCCGCGCCGGCCAATGCGACCGCCCACAAGCGAATGTAGGAAACGATGTCCGAGAACACGTTTACGATTCCGAGGAATACGCTGATGATGTTCTTCAGGCTTTCCAAAATGGATTTTCCTACGCTGCCCTCGTAATTTGAGAAGATGAAATTGAGCAAGAAGCCGAATCCCAAAACTCCCAAACAAATCGTCGGGAAATAGCAAGGAGCCATAAAGCCGAACAAATTGACAGGCTGGCCGTTGTCCATAAGGGGGAACACGTAGTTCACTCCGTCGGCAACAACCATGCTCAATACAACATAGAAAGTTCCCCAAAGCTGCAGGAGCGAGCCAAAGTCGCCCAGGCATTTCAGGCTCTTTCTGTGGGCGATCGTGCAAGTAATGTGCGCGACGCTCAGTTGAATCAAAGCCAATATAAAGCAGAAGACCTGCTGGTTCTTGTCAGCCAAGCTCTTCGCCGCTTCCGCTCCCATTCCCAAAGAAACAAGCTTTGGCTGAGAGAAGATTCGGCTTGAAATCTGGATCATGGCCGGCGGAAGCTTTTCCGCGGGGATTCCAAACCAAGAGCAAGTCAAAACGCCCCAAACTCCGGTACAAAGGCCCAAAAGGATTACCAAAACCGGAAGCGACTTTGAGCCCTTCTTTGCCTTTGCAAGCAACAAGAAGCCCACAAGCGCGATAAGGGCGCCGTAGCCCGCGTCCGCGAAAATCATCGCGAAGAAGATGCAGAAAAATAGCAAGAACCAAGACGAAATGTCAAACTCATGGTAGCCTGGCGTTACGTCGAGGAAGTCGGTCAACGGATAAATCAAGCTGACCAACTTGTTGTTCTTAAGTTTTGTGGGAACGTTGTCCTCATCGGAAGGATCGTCAACCGCCAAAGCCCAATGGTTCTGGGCGGCCGCGGCCTTGAGGGCTTCCATCGAGTCAACGGGAACATAGCCCGTCAACCAAGAAAGGGAATCCTTTTTCTCTTCCGCGTCTTTTTCCATTCCGGAATAAACGTTCTCAAATTCAATGTCCTTTTCAAAGCTCTTTTGAGCGGCTTCTATTGCCTTAAGGTAAACGGCGTTGGCCGTCAAGTCCTTTTCAATTTGGGCTGTTTCCGCTTCAAAGGCCTTGATGTCCGCGGCGATTTCGTCCGTGGACTTTTCGGGCATAACGACTTCGTAGGCTTCCGGCGGAAGTCCTTCCGGCCTTTCGGCGTCAGGGCTTTCGGAAATGACCAAAAAGCGCTTGCCGCTCTTTGAGGAGTTTACGAGCAAAGCCTTTACGTCGTCTCCAATCAAGCGGTACTTGTCGCCGGGAATTTCGTACATCGAAAGATGAATTCCTTTTTCCGACAAGTAAGCGAAGTCCTTGGGATTTACAGTTCCCCAAGAGGCCAAGCGCTCGATTTCTGTCGCGGAAGCCGCGATTTTTTCCAAAAGGCTCTTCTTGCGCTCCGTCAAGTCAATCGCGGTTTGGGCCTTTTCAAGGGCTTGGGCCGGCGAAAGTTCGGGGTACACAGTTTTCTTGGACAATTTGATTTCGCCCAAGTAGCCCGCCGCGCTTTGCAGTTTGGAATAATCGTTTTTAAGGGCGGCCAATTTTTCGCCTTTGCCTTCTATAGGCTCAAGGTGAACCAAGCCAGCCTTTCTAAGGGCTTTTAAGGCCTCTTCCTTTTCCCTGCTCAAAATCACAAGGGAAACTTTCTTCATAGGCGTTATCATGCTGTCTCCTCCCCTGTCTTTTGCTGCAGTTTTTTCTTGGAAATCTTTGAGCGAACTACGGCAGCGACCTGTTCGTCTCCAAGATAAACCGTAATCTTTTTTATGTTCGCCTTCGTCTCCGGAATCTTCACTTTTTCAAAAAGATTCACGCGCTGCGTCGTAACGCGCAACTCTTGCGAAAGCAGGCGAACTTGTTCTTCCAGCGTGTCAGCCTCAAGGTCAAGGGAAAGGGCCTTTTCCATGCGGTCTGCGGCCAAGTCAATCCACAAGGGGGTTGAATAAAGGTCGTAGTCGCCGCGGGAAAAATCCGCTCCCTCGTAAACAGGAATGTTGACGCCCGCAATGTTTCCCGTGCCTTTGCGGATGTTCTTTACCGTAACCATGCCGGGCTTGAAGGCGTCTTTTTCGCCGAATACGCTGATCCAAACTTCAAATTCCTTTTCAAGGTTTTTGCGTTGTTCGCGCACTTCTTTGGCGCGCTCTTCTATAGAGCGTATTTCTGTTTGAAGCTGCTGCTTTTTTAGAGTCAAAGTCGGAAGATAGCGCTTGTACATTTTAAGCGCGTCTTTCTGGGCCTTGAGCTCGTTTTTTGTCAGCTTAATCTTCGCCATTTATATTCCTATAAATCAACAATCATTCGCGATTTTTGAAGGCGGAAAAATCCGCTTCCAAAAGCCGTTTAGCAAAAGCCTTTTAGTTTGGCCAGTGCTCCTCAATAAGCTCAGTCTTGATTCCGACTTCGTCCTTGTCAAAGCAGTCCTTGAGAATCTTCCATCCCAAGTCAAGCGCGTCTTCAAGGGAAATGTTCTTAGAAAGGTCCATCATTTCGCTTTCGAACATTTCGCCGTACTTAAGAAGCTTTTCGTCCCAAGCGCTCATGTTAAAGCCCATGCTCTTCTTTTCGAGCGTGTCCTTGTATGAAGCGTAAAGGCGAATCATGCCGTCCATCAAGGCGCGGTGGTCGTTGCGGGTCTTTCCGTTTACGTTCTGCTTCAAGCGCGAAAGAGATCCGAACGGCTCGATGCGTCCGCCCTTAAGGTAATACTGGCCTTCAGTGATGTAGCCCGTGTTGTCCGGAACCGGATGGGTTACGTCGTCGCCAGGCATTGTTGTTACGGCAAGGATTGTGACAGAGCCTGAATCGGCAAAGTCTACGGCCTTTTCGTAGCGGGCGGCAAGCTGTGAATAGAGGTCTCCAGGATAACCGCGGTTTGACGGAACCTGTTCCTGAGTGATCGCGATTTCCTTCATTGAGTCGGCGAAGTTTGTCATGTCAGTAAGAAGAACCAAAACGTCCTTGCCCTGCAAGGCGAACTGCTCGGCAACCGCCAATGAAAGGTCAGGAATCTTTTTGCATTCTACCGACGGGTCGGCGGCTGTGTGAACGAACATTACCGTTCGGCTCAAGGCTCCGCCGTTTTCCAATGTGTTCTTGAAATACAAGTAGTCGTCATACTTAAGGCCCATTCCGCCCAAAACGATTACGTCAACTTCAGCCTGCATGGCGATGCGGGCCAAGAGCTGGTTGTAAGGCTCTCCCGAAATTGAGAAAATCGGAAGCTTCTGGGATACAACCAAAGTGTTGAACATGTCGATCATCGGAATGCCGGTGCGAATCATGCGGCGCGCCATAATGCGCTTTGTCGGGTTGACCGAAGGTCCGCCGATTGTCACCAAGTTTTCCGCAAGCGAAGGTCCGTTGTCGCGAGGCTCAGCCGAACCGTTGAAGATGCGGCCAAGCAAGTTTTCGCTAAAGCTTACTTCCATTCTGTGGCCAAGGAATTTGATGTGGTCGCCGGTTGAAACGCCGCGGCCGCCAGCGAATACCTGGAGGGAAACATTGTTGCCCTGAATGTTTGAAACTTCAGCCAATGATTTTCCGAATCTTGTCTCAATTTCAGCGAGCTCGCCGTAAGCCACGTCGTCGGCTTTTACGGTGATTACGCTTCCGTTGATTGATTCAATTTTGCTGTAAACTTTGTTCATTATTCACCGTCCTTGATAAGAGCTTCGCCCGCTTTTGTGAGCGCGCCTTTTTTCTGTGAATAAATTGAATCAATTTCCTTTTCGAGGGAATTGAATTTATCCGATTTGTATTCAACGTAGTTCCAGTCGCCAAAGGTTCTTCTCAATTGGTTGAAGAAGGCGCGGGCGTCGTCCTTGTCGCTAAGCTCAAAGTCAGAGGCCATAATCATAAGCACTTTCTTGAAAGTGTATGTCTGGCGCTCAACCGAACAAGAGGCGTCGATTTCGTCAAAGGAGTTCTGCTGGAAGTAAACCGCGTCGAGGAATTCGCTCTTAAGGTAAGCTACGAAGTCTTCCGTTGTGGTTCCTTCTTCGCCTACTACCTTCATCATTTGGTTTACTTCAGTTCCGCGCTTGAAGGCGGTTCTTGCAAAGTCAACCCAATCCTTGCGGATGACAGGATTGTACTTTGACCAAGAGGCGATCGGGTCGATGGCCGGGTACTTGCGGGCGTCTGAGCGTTCGCGGGTAAGTCCGTGGAAGGCGCCTACAACTTTAAGGGTGGCCTGGGTTACAGGCTCTTCAAAGTTACCGCCGGCAGGAGAAACCGTACCGCCGATTGTTACAGAGCCCTTGCTTCCATCGCGGAGGCGAACCTGTCCGGCGCGCTCGTAGAAGGCGGCGATATAGCTTTCCAAGTAAGCCGGGAAAGCTTCCTCTCCAGGAATCTCTTCCAAGCGTCCTGACATTTCGCGCAAGGCCTGCGCCCAACGAGATGTCGAGTCGGCCAAAAGCAAAACGTTCAAGCCCATCTGTCGGTAGTATTCGGCCAAAGTGACCGAAGTGTAAACCGAAGCTTCGCGCGAAGCTACAGGCATTGAAGATGTGTTGCAAATGATGATTGTTCTCTCCATAAGAGAGCGGCCTGTTCTCGGGTCCTTGAGTTCAGGGAACTCAGTGATTGTTTCTACAACTTCACCGGCGCGTTCGCCGCAAGCCGCGATGATTACAATGTCAACGTCGGCGTTACGGCTGGTTGTGTGCTGGATAACAGTCTTTCCGGCTCCGAACGGCCCCGGAATACAATAGGTGCCGCCCTTGGCTACAGGGAAGAAAGTGTCGATAAGGCGGGTCTTTGTGACCATAGTCTCAGTCGGCTCAAGGCGCTCTGCGTAGCAGTCAACGGCGCGCTTTACAGGCCAGTAGAAGGCCATCGTAAGATTCTTTTCGTTTCCTTTTTCGTCGGTCACAACGCAAAGGGTGTCGTCAAGCTTGTACTTGCCGGCGGCGACGATTGACTTAACCTTGTATGATCCAAGCATGTCAAAGGGCACCAAAATCTTATGGGTAAAGGGGCCTTCCGGAACCGAACCAAAGTAGTCGCCGCGATAAAGGGTGTCGCCTACTTTTGAAATCGGAGTGAAGTCCCATTCCTTTTCTGTCGGAAGAGGCTCAACGTAAAAACCTCTCTCCAAGAAGTAGCCGGCTTTTTCGGCCAATTCAGGGAGGGGGTTCTGCAAGCCGTCGTATACGTGTCCCAAAAGTCCTGGTCCAAGGCGAACGGCAAGCATTTCGCCGGTGAACTCAACGTCACAGCCGGCCTTGATGCCTTCTGTCATTTCAAAAATCTGCATCTGGGCAGTGTTTCCGCGGATACGGATGATTTCGCCCTTAAGTTTTGTGTCCTCGACCTTAACGTAACCTACTTCGTTCATTGTTACAGTTCCTTCAAACTGAACTGAAACCATGTTTCCGTTAATGCCGATTACTTTTCCTTTGGCGTCCGCGTTGTTTGTTTGCAAACTCATTTTGACTCCTCGAGTATTTCATCGTAAATTTTGTGGTAGGAAGCTTTGCCCGTTTCCACGTCAAACTTTTTCATGCGCTGGGCAAGCATAAGCTTCAATCCGTAGGCGATAACCGCGTCAACGCTAAAGCTGTCGATCGGAGCCAACGAATTGAGAGTTTCCATCCTGTATTCATTGAGGTATTCCTCGGCGGCAAGGGGGCTTTCCATTCCAACAGCGGTTCTAGCCGCCTGAATGATGTCCGCCGTGCAGCCGGCAGGCAACATCTCGGCCTCTTTTTTCATCTTGAGGGCGCGAACTTGAGCCAAAGCGAATCGAAGGCAGCGTTCCTTGTCATTCCACTTGTCAAGGAATGAGGAGCCTGTCTTGCCCTCTTTTTTTGGCGGCTCAAGCGAAAGATTTTGAACAATCTTCAAGCTTTTCGCGTCAAGAAATCGGCCGCAGAGATCCCTGTAGTAGTTTTCGGTAATCGGAAGCTGCCTTGCGTCAAGGTTTTCAACGGAAGGAAGCTGCGACACCAAGTAGTACTGCTTTGCCACTCTTTAAGCCTCTTTTGCTGCCGCTCCCACAAGCGCGGCGATTTTTGGATTCAAGTAAGCCGCGAAAAGGTCCGCTACGCTTTCCGCAGAATAATCGTAGTAGGCGCTGCCGTCTTTGAGACCGATTCTGAAACCGGAAGCCAAAGTTTTGTCGGCCCTGATTTCCATTCCCTTGGAGATTTCGTCCTTAAGCGCGCCTTTGAGGCCGCTTTCCAAAGAATCCAAGTCGCTCTTTGAAAGAAGAACCGCCAAGTCGGCCGAGTCGGCTTTTGCAGCCCAAGCCTTTACAGTCTCAGGAATCAATTTGGCGAGCAAGTCCTTTGAATAAGTTTTCGCCGTTTCGTCCTGAACAATGGCGCGCAATTCGGCTGTGATGCCGTCGCGGAATGAAATAAGAAGATTGCGAGAAGCCTGTTTTACCGCGTCCTCGCTGGCTTTTTGAAAGCGCTCGCTGGAAGCCTTTGCTTCTTTTTCAATACTCTCTGCCTGTGACTTTGCGTCATTTACAATTGAAGCGGCCTTTTGCTCCGCCTCGGCGATAATCTTGGCGGCTTGTTCTTCCGCCGACGCAACGCCGTCCTTTTTGATCTTGTCGATCAATTCTTGCAACTGAACGTCCATTCATGCTCCTTATAATGCATAAATAATTTAGATACAATAAATAATGGTAGGATTATACCACGAGAAGGCGAA
>JAILDQ010000298.1 GCA_024689365.1 Treponema sp.
ATGATGGAAATGTCGGCGATTTCCTTAACCTTTCCGCCTGTTTTTCCCGTAAGCGCCACAGTTTTTACGCCCAAGGCTTTTGCAACAACAAGCGCGTAAATGACGTCCTTGGAATTTCCGCTTGTGCTGATTCCCAAAAAAACGTCTTCTTTTTTTCCAAAGCCCATGACTTGCTGCGCGAACAAAACGTTTCCGTCAACGTCGTTAAGGCTGGCAGTCATCAAGGCCGTATTGTTTGTAAGCGCGATTGCGGGAAGAGAGCCCTGCAATTTGTCCGCCAAATATTTTCCAGTGTCTGAATCGATTGCGGCTAGGTCGTCCAAAAACTTTTGCTCAGGCAGTCTTTTCTTTACAAAAGATTTTAGAAGCTCTCCTGTGATGTGGTCAGAGTCAGCCGCGCTTCCGCCGTTTCCGGCAACGATAAGCTTTCCGCCCGCCTTGTATGAATCAATCATTGCTTGGGCCGCCGCGCGAATGTCTTTTTCGCAAACCGAAAGGGCCGGGTAGCGGTCAACAAGTTCTTTTATGTAGTCCATTATTGTTCCTCCGCTTCGTAGTAAATTACTTTTGTTCCTTCGTTTTCAAATTTAAAGGGAATGTAAAGAAGATTTTTCATTGCCTCTCTGACGGCCGCCTGATTTTCCTTTTGAACGTAGAAAACCAAGAAGCCGCCGCCGCCCGCGCCTAGAAGCTTTCCGCCCAAAGCGCCGGCCTTTATTCCCTTGTCGTAAAGCGCGTCGATTCCGCTTGTGGAAACGGCGTTTCCTGTCTGTCTCTTGAGTTTCCAAGTATGGTCCAAAAGGCGGCCAAAGTCGTTCAAGTCTGAATTCTTGTCTTCCAGAATTTTTTCGGCGTCGTCAACCAATGAAAGCATTTCCTTTAGCCGCTGAATCTTCGCGGCCTTTGTTTCGGGACTGGCTTGGTTTGCCTTTTGCACGTCTGACGAAAAGCGGGTGAAGCCGGTGAAGAACATCATGAGGTTTTCGTTCAAGAGCTTTTTTCTGTCCGGCGCGATAATCAAGGGAACGACATCGTAACTGTTGTCCCTGAAATTTATTCTGTTGAATCCGCCAAAGGAAGCGGCTATTTGATCTTGCCAACCTCCGGCTTCTTGGCACAAATCTCGTTCCAAGTGAATCGCTTGGTCGGCCAAAAGTTTTTTCCCGGCGTACTGGCCCTTTAAGCAATAAAAGGCGTTCAGCATTCCGACAGCGAAAGAAGACGATGTTCCCAAACCGCTTCTAGCGGGCAAGTCCGCTTCGTAAGTCAAGCGAATGTCTTTTGTGTCCAAAAGTTTCATTGCGTTTTTTACGGCTGGGTGAACAATTTGGTCGATTTGCGTGACGCGTTCGATTTTTGAATAGGAAAGCTCTGTCTTGTAATCAAAGAAAGGCGGAAGGTTTCGTACCGTTACATAACAATATTTATCAAAAGTCGTTGAAAGAACAGCTCCTCCGTATTCGTTGAAGAATTCTTTCATATCTGTTCCGCCGCCAAAGAAGCTCATGCGGAATGGTGTTTGTGTGATAATCATTCTTTTATTTTAATGGATTCCTCAATCCTTTTCAATACCGCTTGCGCGCTCTTTTTGTAGGAATAGATTCTTTCAACAGGGGGAAGGGGGCTTTTGTCGGAGTATTGTTCGACAATTTTTTTTGCAAGGTCGTCCGGGTCGCCCGCCTTGAAATATTCAACAGGAAGCTTTTGATAAATTTCCTTAAAAACTGGAATGTCCGAGATTACGGCTCTTGTTCCTGAATAAAGAGCTTGCAGAGGAGGAACGCCAAAGCCCTCGTATAAGGAAGGCTGAACCAAAAGACGGGCTTGCGCAATCAAGTCCTTTAGTTTTTCGTCCGGAACAAAGCCCGTGAATTCTATTCCGTCTTTTTGCGCGTCGGCGAGAAGCAATTCCAACTCAGTGTCGCTCGTGCGGAAATTTTCTTTTGAGCCGACGATTAAAAGGCGGGGTGGCTTTTCCTTTTGATTTTTTTGCAGTTCGTTGCGGGCCTTGACAAAGGCGGGAATCAAAGTTTTTATTCCCTTGTGGGCCTTGATGTTTCCGACAAAAATTATTGTGTCAGTCTTTTCTGTTTCTTTTAACGGAGATTCGTTGTAAAGAGGAACCCCGGAATAAACCACACTTATCGGTTTTTTGCAATTTAGGCGTTCTATGATTCTGCTTTTTGAAAATTCGCTTACGGTGAATATTTCCTTTGACTTAAAGATTGCCAGCTTGTAAACGATTTTCCGCAAAAGCGTTCCGATTTTTCCAGCGAGGGGCAGGTCCAAAAATATAACGTCGTGAATCGTTGAGAAAATCGGAACCTTGATTCCACGCGAAAAAACGCGGCCTGGCATGTTGCAATAAGGAGTGAAATAAGCGTCGCAAGCGTTTATTTGCCTTAACAATTCGCGCGGGAAGAAAAGCGCTTCCTTTAATGAAAAGGGCTTTATCGGCGGATTGACCAAAATTATTTCGTTTGGGCTTTCCTTAAATGTCGGAAGCATGCTGTCGATAAAAGCCCCAATTCCGCTCTTTCCGCTCATGCGAATGTCAACGGCGATTTTCATTAGAGGTATTCTTCCCGTTTGTCGGCGCGGAGTTTTTCCAAGACCTTTTTGATTTCTCCGGAATTTTCCTTGTTGCAAATCAAAATCGCGTCGTCGGTGTCAACGATTACAAGATTTTTTAGGCCTACGGCGGCGATCAATTTATTTGAGCCTTGGATTATGTTGTCCGAACAATTTACCGTGACGACGTTTCCGTTTACGATTGAATTTGTTTGGTCTGGGCTTTTGATTCTTCCAACCGCAAGCCATGAGCCAACGTCGTCCCAGCCAAAGTCGCCAGGCAAAATGAAAATGTTCTTCGCCTTTTCCATTACGCCAAAGTCGATTGATTCAGACTGCAATTCAGGGAAAACGCTTTCCAAAGTTTTATTGTAGTCCGCGCTTCCGATTGAGCCTTGAATCTTTGTCAAGCCTTCAAAAATCTGCGGCAAGAATTCCTTTATGTTTGAAAGAATGGTTGACGCTTTCCAAATGAACATTCCGCTGTTCCAAAGGTACGAGCCTTCCGCCAAATATTCCTTGGCCTTTTCAAGATTGGGCTTTTCCACAAAGCGATCGACTTCATAAGCCGCGCCGTCTTTTTTTTGCGAGTTGTACTTTATGTAGCCGTAGCCTGTTTCCGGATAGTTTGGCTTGATTCCGATTGTGACAAGGTTTTGGCCTTTTTGAGCGGCCTCAAGGGCTCCCTTTAAGGTTTGGACAAAAGCCTCGTTGTTTTTAATCAAGTGGTCGCTTGGAAGGACAATCATAAGGGCGTCGCCGTCTTTCTTTTGAATGTGGGCGGCTCCAAGTCCAATGCAAGGCGCTGTGTTTCTTCCGATCGGCTCGCAAATAATGTTTTCTTTTGGAATGCCGGGAAGCTGCTCTTGGACGAGCGCCATGTAATTTTTGTTTGTGGCGACGTATACGTCCTTGATGTCCACCAAAGGCTTTATTCTGTCAACTGTAAGCTGAATCATTGTGCGGCCGTCGTCAGTGAGGCTCAAAAATTGTTTTGGCAAGTTTTTTCTGCTCTTGGGCCAAAAACGCTCTCCGCGTCCGCCCGCCATAATTAAAGCTGTTGTTTTCATATAATAATTATAGCGCCAAAAAGAGAATCAATCAATATTACTTGATTTCAAACGTGACTTGGGCGCTTTGGGAGCCGCAAATTATTTTGCAGTTTTTTACGCCTTTTTCCATTGGCAGCTGGAAAACAAAGGGCCGTTCCAAAGTGAAAGCGAAAGTTCCGTTAACGTAAAGTTTGGCGCTTTCTTCTTCGCCGCCGATGGCTTCAAGGCTTACCGCTTGTTTTTGGGCGCTTGAAGCCTTTAAGTAGAACACCGAGCCTTCTTTTGGACTTGTGATTTTTAGCGGGTAGGCGGCGTGGTTCACTTGCGCTTCGAGCTTTGAGTTTAAAAGCCAGCGCTGGTATTGGGGCGGGTAGACCAAAATGGAATTTTTCCCTTCGCTTTTGTGCCAATTGCAGACAGACGGCTCTTGGCCTTTTTTTACATATTCAAAAACATAGTTCTTGCAGTCTTTCCCCGCGAGCATTCCGGACAAGGGGCAGATTTTTGCCTTGGCCCAATTTTCAGGCTCGGGAAAAGGCTTGTGGTCTTTGCGCTTCAATTCCAAAAAATCCAAGTTTTTTTTTGCGACTTCGGCTGGAAGGGAGCTTCCTGTTTTTCCCATTACAGTTTGTCCGGAAAAATTTCCCATCCAAACTCCGATTGTGTATTTTTTTGTTGAGCCGAGCGCCGTTATGTTTTGGTATTGGTTTGATGTTCCGGTTTTGAATATCGAAGGGTATTCCGTTTGAAAAACTTGATTGTAGCCAAAGCCCAGGGCCCTTGAGTTTTTGTCCGAAAGAATCGAGCAAATCAAGCGGGCCGCGTCTTTTGAATAAATTTCTTTTCCGCTTGAATCTTTTCCGTCGCGAGTCCAAACGCTAAAGGCCCTTGTCAATTCGTAAAGGGAAACTTCGCCGGCTCCCAAGGCAAGGCCCAAATCCGCTTTTTTTCCGCCGCTTTTAAGGCTTTCAAAGCCAAGCTCTTCAAGCTTTAAAAGATAATTGTCAACGCCAATTTCGTTCAGAATGTAAACCGCCGGCACGTTGAGCGAAGAGGCGAGCGCGACTCTAAAACGGACAGGCCCGTTAAAGCGGTTGTTGAAATTTTCCGGAATGTAAATCTTTTGGCTTCCAAATTCCATTGGAATGTCGGGCAAAACGCTCGCTGGCGAAAAAAGCTCCTTTCCGTCAGCGCCGCGCGTGTCGAGCGCGAGGCCGTACAAAAAAGGCTTCATCGAACTTCCGGGCTGTATCTTTGAAAGGACTCCGTCAATTTGGCCGCTGTGAAAGTAGTCAAACCAATCGTTGTTTCCAATCCAAGCCAAAACTGAAGCGTCTGAATTGTCGATTAAAAGCAAGGCCGAGTTTGCGATTCTTGAGCCTCGCGCGATTTTTGCCGCTTCCCTTAAAAAGCCTTCCGCGTTTTTTTGAACTTCAAGGCTTGCGGTCAAAGACTTTTCAAAAGGCATTCTTTTTGCGGAAGACTTCAATTGCCTTTTTACATATTCGATGTAATGGGGCATCTCAAACGGATAGGAAAATCTTCCCGCGCCTTTCGCGGCTTTTAGCAATTCATTGTAATCGTAAGAAAAAACTTCCGCGGCCCTTGCGGCGCAGCTTTCAGGATTTTGAATTGGATTGTAGCCGCCCGGCCGCCGCGGAATTATGGCTAGACATGCGATTTCTTCGTCCGTCAAATCCTTTAATTCTTTTCCAAAAAAAGTTCTTGCGGCGGAAGCGACGCCCTCGCAATTTTGTCCAAAGGGAACTGAGTTTAGGTAAAGCTCAAAGATTTTTCGTTTTGAAAAGCGCGCTTCGATTCTAAAGGCGTTGAACACTTCGCCGATCTTTTTTGCCATTGAGCGTTCGCTTTTTGGAGAAGCCATCTTCACCAATTGCATCGTAATCGTTGACGCGCCGCGAACGGTTCTTTTTGCCCTTGCGTTTTGGATGGCGGCGGCTGTTGCGGAAAAAATATCCACTCCCGGATGAAAGAAAAAGCGGCGGTCCTCGGCTTTTAGAAAGGCTTTTTTTACTTTCTTGGGAATCTTTTCCCAATCAGTCCATTCTCGCTTTAGCCCGTCCTCCACGGAAGACACTTGCAAAAGAATTCCATTCCTGTCGTAAAAGCGGACGCTGCGCTCTTTTTCGCGGAATCGTTTTGCTTCCGGATAAGGAGAAAATCTTAGCGCAAGATGCATGGCAAGAATCATTCCAAGCAAGGCAAAAAGCCGCTTGCGTTTTGCAAGGACTTTTTGTCTTGCTTTTGAAAAGATTTTTTTTAATCTTTCCATTGGACTCGTTTTCATTTAATGACGAACAAGTAGCCGTCGGATCGGCCAAAGATTTCAGGCTCGTACATGCATTCGGCTTGCGCGGGCGGCGTTGGATAAAGGCCCCTGCGGCTTGGCCTGAAGGTAAAGGTCACTTCGCATTCTCCAGACTTGAACGTGTCCCAGAAAAATTGAATCTCGTTGTCGCGAATCGTCTTGTTTGAAATCCAATGCCTCCAGTCGCCGCTGGATTCAATTTCGCCCGCGCTTCCTGTTGTCACAAAAGTTGAGTCTAAAATTTCCGCGCCGGAAGGAATGGGGCATCTTAGGGCCAAATAGTCTCGGTTTCTGCTTGAGGTGATTTTTACCCTTGCCTTGTAAAGCTTTGAGCTGTCAAGCTCGACAATCGACGAGTCTTCCGAGACCGCCTTTATTGGCTCTTGGCTTTCGTATTCAAAAATGTCGCAGTCAACCTTAATTCCTTCGTCGCGCTTTGTTTGCGCTTCTTCAGGCAAGGCGTATTTCATTTGGACCGTGTAAAAGAGGCGGCCTTTTCCGCTTTTTTCAAAGGCCAAAGAAATTTCTTTGTCTCTGGGCAGGCTGGAAATGATTTGGCTTTCAAAGGGAAGCTTTAATGTCTTTTCTTTTGCCGCCGCTCCCTTGAAGCTTTGGGCCAAAATTTCATCCTTGTTCAAAAGAGCTTTTGCCGAGCAATCAGTGTCGTCAAGCTTTCGCTTTTGAATGTAGTTTGAAATCGCTTCAATCACGCAAGAGGTTGACGCTGTGTTTTTCCAATAGCCCTTTGACTGCTGTTTCAAGAGCGCGAAAAGCAAACGGTCAACCATATTGTCATTCGCATTTACAAAAAGAAGCGCGTCTAAAATCTTCGCCGCCTTTGAGGAATCCGATTCCCACCAAGCGTAAAAGCCGTCAATATTTTTTTGCGTAATTGAAACGCTTCTAAGCGACGGCTGCAAGTAGGGCCTGATTTTGTTCGCGCATTCCTCGGCTTTTTTCGCGTTTCCTTTTATTGCCCAAGCGCTCGCGATGTCTGCGTTCGCTCCGAGGCTTAGCTTTTCAAAACTTGAGGTCAAGGCCAAAAGTTCCGCGTCAAGGCCCTTGTCGCCCAAAAGCGCGAAGACTTTGCAAGCCAAGGCTTTTTCTTCATCGTTTGCTTTCTTGTTGTTGATTTCGTTTATGATGAACCTTTTGAGCGCTTCAAGGTCAAGCTTTAAGTCCGTTTCTTTTAGTCCGGCTTTTTTGGCCGCCGCGCAAACGTTCGCGATTCTTATTGAAACGTAAAGGCTTTCGTAAAAAGAATCCTCCGGCCAATAGGGGAAGCCTCCGTTTGAATGCTGGCTTTTTGCCCAAGACTTTATTACGCTTTCCGCGCATTTTTTGGGATCCGAAACTTTTGATTCCATTCCAAAGGCGTCGATGTAAGGCGCGAATAAAAGCAGGGGCAAAACCTTTGACGCTTGTTGTTCAAGGCAACCGTAGGGGTAGTCGAACAAGTATTGGACCGCGCCTCCAAGAAGTCCCAAACGGCTTGTGTCAAGAGTAACGCTCAAGTCGCCGCGGCCTTCCTTTGCCCAGCTGGGAATCACAATCGTTTCATTTTCCAAATCTTTTTCTTCGCCGTCCGTTCCGCCGGAAAGGGCGACCGTTTCGTAAACAAAAGTTTTTTCTATTAAAATCGGCGAGACGATTCTTTCGTTTATCGCGGGCGACTTGACTGTGTAAACAAGTTCAACAGTTCCGCTTTGTTCGGCGGCCACGTCAAAGAATACGACCGTAGAATCCTCGGAGGCGACGTAAACGGTTTTTTCAGTCTCGCCGTCAACAAAGGCTTTTCCCGAAACTGTGACTCTTCCTTCAAGCTCGTCTTGAGCAGTGTTCTTTTGAGGGCTTCGGGCTTGAACGCTGACGGTCACTTTTTGTCCGTCCTTGTCAAGGTTTGTTATCAATACGCCGCACTCGGCCGTGTCCCTTTCCCTCAAGCGCCTTGGCTGGATTTGCTGAACGTTAATTGAATTTTGAACTTTGATTTCGTCTTCGTTTAGAGAGAAGATTTCGTCTTTCACGCCAAAGGCTGTCAAGCGGTAGGCGGTCAAGCTGTCAGGCATCGTAAAGGAGCAAGTGGCCTTTCCGTTTTTGTCAGTGACCAATACAGGCTCAAAAAGCGCGGTCGGCCTAAAGTCTTTTCGTTCGCCGTCCTTTTCGTCGTCGCCATAAGCGTCTCCGCCCGTCAAATTCTTCACGCTGTAAGTCACTGGATCCATAAGCATGTCGCGGGAGTCTCCGCCCATAACGCAAAGGGGATAGTTGTACTTGTCGTAGAAAAATTCGATTGGGTTTGGAACATGGTAGTCAATCAAGTCCAACACGCCTCTGTCAACAGCCATCAAGGTAAGCTCCGCGCCTTCGAGCGCTTTTCCGCCTCTTGTTGCCGTTAGCGTAAGGTTTGCCTTTTCTCCAGGCTTGTAAACTTTTTTGTCGCTTTCAATCTTTACGTTGAATGACTTTGCCTTTGCGTTCACAAAAATCGGAGTGACGCCAAAATAACCCTTGGGCTTGTCCAAGTCGGGCTCTCCGTATTGGTGGGTCGGCTCTCCGCTTCTTACAGAATAAGAGGAGACGGCGAGGTAAGCGACAGGCATATAGTTTATGGAAACAGGAATCTCCAGCGTGTTTGCGGGACTGTCAAAATGCTTGATTTCTTCGGTGAATATTCCTTCGCGCTCTACGGTTATCAAATAATCTCCGGCGGGAAGGGGGCTTTCCATAAGGAATTTCGCCGTCTCTCCAGGATTGTAAATTGACTTGTCCGGCGTCAGGTTTATAGAATCGCTGTTGTAGGGATCGTGCCAAGAGGAAGAGCCTCCGGTAACGTAAAAGTCGTATTCGCTTGTCGTCCAGTTTCCGTTCGCGTCCCGGCCGGAAATCGTAAGCTTTCTTTTTCCCGGCTCTTTCAATTCAACGGAAACGCTTCCCTTTGACTGGACTTCGATTTTTCCGCTGGCCTCAAGAATGTCGGTTTTTTCCCAACGGGTGTAAATTGAATCGTTTACGCTTTGCTCGTTTGCCATTGACCAGCTTTCGCGCTCAAGCTTGTATTCCAAAGAGGAAACAATTTTCTTGTCGTCAATTTCCTTTCCGTCGGCGTTTACAAGAATGAAAGGAAAGTCAAGCTTTGAATTTGTTTTTGCAAAGCCGGAAAGTTCCAAAGGCTTTTTTATTCCCACGTAGAATTTTGCCGGATGAATCATTATGTTCGTTTGCGGCCAAATCTTTTGGTTTGAAATGTCGGTGACGCCCGCTTCAAGATGGTAAATGCAGGGACTTCCGTCTGTGATTTTTTCAGAGGAACACGAAACGCTGGCCTCTCCATTGTTGTCCAAGCGGCCTTTTCCGTTTGAGAAAAGAATGCGGCCTGAATAATAGTTCGTCGGCCCAAAAGAATAGCCCTTTGTTTCAATCGTTTTTGGCTCAAAGGCGCACGCTTGCTTGAACCAAGTCGATTCCCATTCCGCGCCTGAAAGGCTTCCGCCTGCAAGGTAGGAGGCCTTTAAATTTGCCGTGATTCTGTCTCCGCTGTAATAATTGATTTTGGGCGCGGAAAGCGACGCTTCAAATTTCAGGCGCTCGAAGTTTGCGACCGTAAAAGAAACGTAAGGGTCTGACCATTCGTAATCGCTGGCCATGTATCGAATTTTGTAATTGCCCGGCTCGATTTGGTCCGGCAATTTAAATGAGCCGTAAAAGCCGCCGCTTTCGGAAAGGCTTCCGTTTATTTGCGGAACGATTTCCTTTCCTTCGTAAATGTCTTGGCTTACGGTCAAAGAGTACGCTTGGTTCGCGCGGGGAACAAGCTGTCCAAGGCTTTGGTCGCGAACGATTCCCCTGAACGACACCGTTTCGCCCGGCTTGTAAAGGCCCCTGTCGGTAAAGATGAAGGCTCTTGTCACAGCCTTTCGAGCTTGGTCCAAATCTTGCGTCGAAACGTTTTCCCGCCAGGAATTGTGGCTTGACGGATAAAAGACGGCCTTGTCATTGTCTTTTTCAGCCAAAATGCGAATGTTCGAAACGCTGCGAGTCGCTCCGATTTTTTCAATTTTTTTGACTTGCTCTTCCGTAAATTCAATTGCCAAAAATCCGTCTTTGTCAGTCTTTCCTTTTGCGATTAAATTCTTTTCAAGCTCCAAGTTTTTTTCTTCAGATTCCGAAGGCGCCAAAATCATTATTTGCGCGCCTTGAATCGGCTTGTTTTCCTTCAGGCTTCTTGCCATGACAACCGCGCGGTTGATTCCGATTCTGGCGGTGACGCCCAAGTCTGTAACTTGAATCGTAAGCTTGTCGGTGTTGTCGAGCTCCTCAAATTTTTCTTCCCATTGGTTCCAATGCCTTGTCTTTACCTGCGCCTCAAAGTCAATCCAGCCAAAGCCGCTTTCGTTCAAGTATGGAGACAAGTCGATTTCCTCAAAGAACCTCTTGTTTTTTTCGCTCGTTGAAATCTTTGTCGTTCCGCTTGGACTCTCCGTTGGCGAGTCGGGAAAAGCGTATTCAAGATAAAGGGGATTTTCCGTGTTCGTGACTTTGTAAAACGATGGCTGCAAAATGTTTTGGCACTCAATGAAAAGCTTTGGCTTGAATTGGCTTTCCAAAAGCTTTGCGTAGCTGTCGGTGAATTTGACGTAGCTTTTTGGCGGCAAGAGCTCAACCCTGGCCTGGTATTTTCCGCCCTCGCAAAGAAGGCCTTGTCCGTAAAGGTCCTTCAAGCCTGGGTGAAGGAAAATAGTGTAGGCGTTGTCTTTTTTTCCTTCTTCATAGGAAATCGGCAAATTGAAAATCGTAAGCTCGTTTCCAAAAATCTCAAAATTGTCTTTTGTCAATTTATAGTCAAAGTCAAAGGAAATGTTTCCCAAAACGCTTTCTTCCGAAATCCTTTGGCTGAAAGTGATTGTAATTGGATTTCCCTTTTTGCCCCGAGAATAGTCGGCGTTTTTGGGAACTCGCCTTACAATGAAAGGCTTTAAAGAGCTGTAGGATTCTTTCGCGTCAGAGCCCTTGAATGAAAATTCGATTTTCGCGTTGAAAGGAATTTCGTCGCTTATTGTGGCGACAAAAGAATTTGACATTCCCTTTTCTTGGTCGAACAAGAGGCGCTCGCCCCAAGGGTAGGCCTTTTTGTTGTAGTCGGCTTGAAGCGAAAAATTCGCTTTTTTTCCGCCAACGCTTACTTGCAAAAGTTCCGAAAGCCTTTTTTCCGTAAGCATGTAATTGACGCGCAAAAAGGCCCTGTTGGCGTATTTTGGAAGAGCGCCGGAATAATTGTCGCAAACGTCTTCGCTGTCCTTTACGTAGCCGCCCGCAAAATGCATGAAAGCCAAGGGCTCGGCTTTTGTGGAAAATTCCGTCATTCCTTCAAGGCTTTTTCCCGCCAAAGACTTAAAGTCTTTTTTGATCGAAACCTTGTAGGTCTCTGAAGGGTCGGCGGCTTGTGAAGCCTCAAAAGCCAAGTGCCTGCTTCCGAGCCAGCGGTAAACGCCATTTAAAGGAGGCTCTATGCTCATGACATCGCAAACAGTCATCGGCTCTTCCAAGGCTTCGAGCCTTTTTGCCGGCTGTGAAAAGACAACAAAGAAATTTGGCCTTTCCTCGTCGCCGACAATTTTTCCTTGCGGCCCGTATTCTTCTATATAGAATGCCTTTGTCGGATCCCCTTCGTCCAGGTCTTTTTCCGTTTTGGGGAAATCGATTTTTTTTCTTTTTTCAAAGTATTTCGTCTTGTATTTTGAAGGCTCCCTTATTTCTGAAACGCCCGACTCGCTTTTTTCCTTTGAGCGCCTTTTTTTGCCGGAAGCCTCTTCCTTTTCGTCTTCCTTGTCTTCTTCAACGTACTTGTATGAAAAATCCGGAGTGAAAACCGCCTTCATCGCGTCAAAGCTTGCGTATTCCCCGTTTTCTTCCTTGACGATTTTTATCTCGATTTTCTTCTCTTCCTTCCATTTGTTCTTACGGCTTGAGTCTTTGTTTGAACAGCTTGAAAGCGCCGCCGCCGCCATTGCCGCAAGAGCGATTTTTCTAAAAAACATAAAATCCTCTTTGTAAAAAAATAATCGCGTTCATTTTAGAGCGAATGCCAAAAGTTTTCAACCTCAAAAATCATTTTCCCTTTGTTTGACAAATTCAGAGATTGCGGTTTATAATGGAAGAATGAGCATACACATTAACGCGCCGGAAGGTTCGATCGCTCCCGCGGTCTTGCTTCCAGGAGACCCCTTGAGGGCAAAATTCATAGCGGAAAATTTCCTTGAAAACGCAAAATGCTACAACGAAGTTCGCGGAATGCTGGGCTTTACCGGAACTTACAAGGGCGTTCCCGTAAGCGTTCAAGGAACTGGAATGGGGCAGCCTTCGCTTTCCATTTATGTAAACGAGCTTTTTTCGTCTTACGGCGTTCAAAAAGCCATTAGGGTTGGAACTTGCGGCGGCCTGAACCAAAACATAAAGGTTCGCGACACGATTATTGTCAACGCGGCTTGTTCCGAGTCGGCCATGCAAAATTCCCGCTTTGGCCACTTGCATTACGCGCCCGCCGCCGACTTTGGCTTGCTGAAAAGCGCCTACGACGCCGCCAAAAAGCTTGAAATTCCGGTTCACGTGGGCCTATGCGCTTCCAGCGACGCTTTTTACGACGAAAACGATTATTGGAAGCTTTGGGCAAAATACGGAGTTTTGGGCTTGGAAATGGAGGCGGCGGAGCTTTACACCTTGGCGGCCAAGTTCGGTCGAAAGGCTTTGGCGATTCTTACGGTAAGCGACCATTTGGTCACCCACGAGCTTACGACCGCCCAAGAACGCCAGGAAACATTCACCAACATGATGAAAATCGCCTTGGACGCGATAGTGGACGAAAATAACTAGAGCGAAGCTAAAAAAATATGGCGTTTTTTTTGACGAAATTCGATTTTTTGTCAAAAAAAGCATTGACAAAAGGATTTTTTTGTTATACCATATTGACACTACAGGTAGTTTTGCGGTATATTTGACCGATACTTCTGTAAAATAATTAAGTGAGGTTGAATATATGGCAGTACCTAGAGCGAAAACATCAAAAGCAGTAACGCGCAGACGTAGAAGCATCAATATGAAGCTTGACGCTCCTCAGCTTGTTCCTTGCAACAACTGTGGAAACTTGACGCTTCCGCATCACGTTTGTCCGAAATGCGGTTTTTATCGCGGTCGTCAGGTGATTACACCGGAAACAAACGCGTAAAAATAATTTTTTAGGAGAATACTATGGACGAATTGTTTGAGAAAATCAAAAAGCTCATTGCTGACAAACTCGAAATTGACGAAAGCAAGATTCAGCTTTCTTCTTCATTCCGCGGCGATCTCGGAGCGGACAGCCTTGACACTTACGAGTTGGTTTATGCCATCGAAGAAGAGTTGGGCGTTTCTATCCCTGACGAAAAGGCCAACGAATTCGAGACAGTTCAGGATGCTTACGACTTCATCAAGTCTGAACAGTCTAAGTAAGCGTATTTTCGCTTAAGAGAAGGGCGCGGCTTTGCCGCGCTTTTTTTTTGATGAAAATGAAAAACTTTAAGGAAATATTCAGAGGCTCAAAAAAAATTTCCCCGGAAAGAAAGGCCGCGCTTTTGGCCTTTTGCAAGCCCTTGGGGCTAAAATTCCGCGACTTTGAGCTTTTGGACTTGGCCTTTCACCACCGTTCTTTTTCAAACGAAAGCCGCGCCTTTAAGCGTTGCAACAACGAGCGCCTGGAATTTTTGGGCGACAGCGTTTTGGGCTTGGCCGCCGCGGCTTTTTTGTACGAGGACATGGCCCAAAATCAAGAGGGCGACTTGGCAAAAATCAAGGCCGCCGTCGTAAGCGAAAAAGCCTTGGCTCCCGTAGCGCTTGAATACGGCATAGACAAAATGCTTGTTCTTGGCCGCGGCGAGGAAATGAGCGGAGGCCGTTCCAAGCCCGCGATTTTGGCGGACTGCATGGAAGCCGTTATCGGGGCCTATTATTTGGATTCAGGTTACGAGGCCGCGGAAGAATACATTTTGCGCTTTGTGATTCCCGCCGTCCGCTCGGTTCAGCAAAAAAAAGCGGGAGAGGACTTTAAGAGCCTCTTGCAGGAAAAAGTTCAAAAAAAAGACAAGGACGTTCCCAGATACGAGCTTGTAAAAACTGAAGGCCCCGACCACAACAGAACTTTTTTCATGCAGGTGAGGGTGGGCCAAAAAGTTTACGGGCCCGTTCCTGGAAAAAACAAAAAGGAAGCCGAGCAAGAGGCCGCAAGGCTTGCCCTTTCTAAAATGGAATGAACAATGTCCGCTCGCCAAAAATGCTGCCACTAGCAAAAAGGCGCGACATTTGTTATAATGAAAATTATGGAAAATCAAATCATTCAGCCCCGCGTTTTAAAGGGCTTTAGGGACGCGCTTCCGCAAGAGCAGATTTTGCGCTCCTCTTTAATCGAAAAAATCACCGGCGTTTACAGATCTTTCGGCTTTGTTCCGATCGACACTCCTGTTTTGGAATACACGGAAATTCTTTTAAGAAAATCAAACGGCGAAACCGAAAAGCAAGTTTTTCGCTTTGAGGACAATGGCGGCCGAGACGTTGCCATGCGCTTTGACCTTACAGTGCCTTTCGCGCGCTTTACCGCCGAGCATAAATCTGAATTGGCCTTTCCCTTTAAGCGCTACCATATCGCGAAAGTTTGGCGCGGAGAAAAGCCCCAGGCCGGCCGCTACCGCGAATTCGTTCAATGCGACATCGACACGGTTGGAAGCGACAGCGCCGTTAGCGACGCCGAAATTCTTTGCGCGATGAAGGCCGCCTTGGCTTCAATTGGAATAGAAAAAATAAAGATTCACATAAACCACCGCGGAGCCTTCAACCGCTTTTTGGCGGCCCTTGGCGTTCAAGACAAGAGCGAGGACATTTTGCGCTCCGTTGACAAGCTTGCGAAAGTTGGAAAGGACGAGGTAAGTTCTGAACTAAAAACGATAACAAATAGCGAAGACGCGGCCAATAAAATTTTGGACTACGTTTCGCCGTCCGCTTCTTTTGACGAAGCCATAAAAAAGATGGAAAATCTTGCGGGCGGAAAGGGCGACGACACAGAACGCTTGCGCCAAGTTTACCAAATGCTTGAGGCTGCGGGAATCGCATCTTCGTTCACGCTTGATCCTTCAATCACCCGCGGCCTTGACTATTACACCGGCCTTGTTTACGAAAGTTTCTTGGACGACCTTCCGTCAATCGGCTCGGTTTGCTCTGGCGGCCGCTACGACAATTTGGCCGGCCTTTACACAAAAGAGCGCATTCCTGGCGTGGGCGGCTCGATTGGCCTTGACCGCTTGATGGCCGCGATGGAACAGCTTGGAATCGCAGGAAAGAAGGGCTCTTACCTTGACGCGGAAATTTTCTGCCAAGACGAGGCTATGTCTATAGAAAACCAAAAGGCCGCCGCCGCTCTTAGAAATTGCGGCGTTTGCGTAGAAGTTTTCCCTGAGGCAAAGAAAATGAACCAGCAGTACGCGCTCGCCGAGGCAAAGAGCGTTATGTGGGGAATCTTTGTAAAGGAAGGCCAAAAGCTCACGGTCAAAAACCTAAAGACCCGCGAGCAGACAGAAGGCCTTAGCGCCGAAGCCGCCGCGAAAATCATTCTTTCCGCCCGCGCCTAGACAATATCCAGAACGCGCATAAAAAACTTTTAAAAAGCGCTTGATGCCAATGCGCCTTCGGGCGCAAACGTCAATAATTTCCAATTACGCAACAAGCGCAAAAAAAATTTAAAAAGCGCTTGACAAAAAAACGCGTTTTGGATATTATAAATATCACATTTGCGGCAGTCATATAACGGCTCATTATCTCAGCCTTCCAAGCTGATGACGAGGGTTCGACTCCCTTCTGCCGCTTAGCAAAAGACTTCCTTTACAGGAAGTCTTTTTTTTTATATCCAGAGATTTTTTGTAGAAAGAATTAGGGAGTCGAAGCGGAGTTGCCGCGTCGGCAGGCGAAAAGGCGGCAAGGAGGCCGCCGAAAGGCAACGAAGCCGGCCTGGAATGAGCCCTCAGGAGGAGGGCGAAAGGAAGGCGACTCCCTTCTGCCGCTTAGCAAAAGACTTCCTTTACAGGAAGTCTTTTTTTTATATCCAGAGATTCTCTGTAGAAAGAATAAGGGAGTCGAAGCGGAGCTGCCGCGGCGCCAGCCGAAAAGGCGGCAGGAGGCCGCCGGCAGGCAGCGCAGACGGCCTGAAAGGAACCCTCAGGACGAGGGCGAGAGAAAGGCGACTCCCTTCTGCCGCTTAGCAAAAGACTTCCTTTACAGGAAGTCTTTTTTTTATATCCAGAGATTTTTTGTAGAAAGAATAAGGGAGTCGAAGCGGAGTTGCCGCGTCGGCAGACGAAAACTTTGCGCTTGAAGACTTGCAGCGACCTTTGGAACCCAAGTAAAATTTTGTGGTGTAAAATTCAATTCCATGTTAAAATAAAACATTATGGAAATAGATTTTACGGCCTTTTCGCTAATCGCAAATTCATTGGCAAAACGCTTTCTCAGCATGTATTACGTAGAGATTGAAGGCGGAGCCTTTAAGGAATTCATTCATTCGGATTATTTTGCCGCTATTGGCGCTAAAAAGGAAGGAAAGGATTTTTTCTTTATGGCCGTCAAGGACGCCCATAAATTCCTTCATCCCGACGACATTCAGAATTTCATAAAAAATCATGACAAGGAAACGATTCTAAAAAATCTCGAAAAAAATGACGTTTATTCTATAAGCAGCCGTCTTATAATCAACGGAAAGATTGTCAATGTTAGATTCACGGACATTATGTGCGATGACAAAAAGCACATTTTGAGCGGAGTGGAAAACATCGACGACGAGATAAAGGCCAAAATGGAGCATGAAAGGAACCTCCTTTCCGCCGAAAGAATGGCTCGCCGCGACGAGTTGACGGACGTTAAGAATAAAAACGCCTTTACAGAATATTCCCAAGCGATTGACGGTAAAATAAAAAAAGGCGCCCATGACTTTAATTTCGCGCTTTTGATGTGCGACTTGAACGACCTTAAACTTATAAACGACACTCGCGGCCATAGTTTTGGAGATGAATCCTTGCTAAAGGCAAGCCGCATGATTTGCGACGTCTTTAAGCACAGTCCTGTCTTTAGAATCGGCGGCGACGAATTTGCCTCCGTATTGACAGACTATGACTTTGAGCAGCGCGAACGTCTTTTAGAGGCCTTGCGAAAAGAGTCGGACGAAAACGGCCGCGACCGCTCGGGCCCGCAATTGGCTTCCGGTTTGGCAACTTACAATCCGGCGCTTGATACAAGCTTTGCCGACGTTTTTAACCGCGCCGACCATGAAATGTACGAAAACAAAAAGTTTATAAAGGCTCGAAAGAATGAAGAGTCCTCTAAAAAATTGGATAATATCGAAACGCCAATCACGGCTGACCGAAAGCGCGTTTTGGACGGCTTGTTCGGGGCCCTGTATACGGTGGCCGGCGGCGGTTACCTTTATTTGAACGACATGCGCCACGATTATTCAAGATGGTCGCTTCCTCTTTTAGACGATTTTGGCATAAAGACTGAATACATGTACCACGCCGACAGTGTGTGGATAGATTACATTCATCCCGAGGATTTAAAGGCATACAATGAAGCCATCAATAAGCTTTTTTGTGGAGGCGCGGATTTAATTCCGATTGTTTACCGGGCGAGAAAGCGCGACGGAAATTATGTTCTTTTGGCTACAAGATGTTTTGTCTTAAACGATAGTGACGGAAAGCCGGAATACTTTGGCGGAATCATTGTTCCCCAGTGATTTTTTCGTGTCGCGCGTTTTTGTAGTTCCGTTTTTATTCAAAAAGAAAGTCTTCCCAAGAAATGCCCGCGCCGTCTTTGGCCTTTCGCGAAAGTTTTTTTCCAAGAATTAAAT